>NZ_JBEPQB010000005.1:0-281615 GCF_040547625.1 Porphyrobacter sp. MBR-155 | reverse complement strand
CCAGCCATCCAAAGCCCTTCGTCTGGAAGGCGGACCCCGACGAAATCATCGCCGCACGTAACCGGGGGTTCCAAACGTTGGAGTCAATCCACTAGGCGCGGTGATGCTTGTTCTAATTCTCAGAGAGCAACACGAGTGGTCACTACTACCGGAAAGGCTGTTTGCAGATCGACCGAGTGTGCCGTCTGTCCTTCCAACAGGAGGCTGGATTGTTCGCTTTCAGAATCTATCCAATCGCAGATCATGGCCAGTTCAAACCGGCTTACTTATTGTTCATGGTGCTGCGCTGTGGCTTTTAACTCCTCGCTCACTTGATGCCAGCATCACGCATTGGTTCTTTTTCGCGTGTATCGGTTTCGGATTTTTGGGATTGATTTACGGATCGGTTTGGAAATATCGGCAGGCCACCTAAGCAATATCCCATAATGGCCGCTTCCAAGTGCCATCTTCCCCCCAACGGCGAAGGGTGGCGGCCACATCGATTATATCGGCACACGACAAGCGGCCCGCCTCAATATCCGGAAGCACCATCACCTCAACGAACAAGTCAAACGATCCGAACATATACGCCTCGCTTACCCTGACCGCGCCCATGCGTTTATTTAGTACCGAGCGCCGTCCGCAGATTCTCCGTTGTCGGTGCTGGCGTTGCCCCTACCGTAGGGATACCGACCGTGCAATGTGTCACGCCATACTTGCAATCACATTTCACTGTGATACTAACATGGCATGAACACATCATCTATCACACGCGTGCGTGAACTCGTCACATCCGGTGCAATGACTAAGGCCGGGCTCGCCCGTGCCGCTGGTCTCCACGCCAACACCCTGCGTGATTGCACCGAGGATACGTGGAACCCCACCGCCGAAACCCTCGCCAAGCTTGAAGGCTTTCTTATCGCGAATGACGAACGCCCCGTGCTCGCCAGCATCGAGGAAATCATCGATGAGGCGCGGAACGGGCGGATGTATATCCTCGTCGACGATGAAGACCGCGAAAATGAAGGCGATCTGATCATCCCCGCGCAGATGGCGACCCCGCAGGCGATCAACTTCATGGCCACGCATGGCCGCGGGCTGATCTGCTTGGCGCTTGCCAAGGCACGTGTCGATCACCTCAACCTGCAACCGATGAGCCGCAACAACAAGGAATCGATGCAGACCGCCTTCACCATCTCGATCGAGGCAAAGGAAGGCGTGACCACCGGCATTTCGGCGGCTGACCGTGCGCGCACCATTTCGGTTGCGATTGATGCTGCCAAGGGGCCTGACGATCTTGTGACACCGGGACACGTTTTTCCGCTGATGGCACGCGAAGGTGGAACGCTGGTGCGCGCCGGGCATACCGAGGCAGCGGTCGATATTTCACGGCTGGCCGGGCTCAACCCTTCGGGCGTGATCTGCGAGATCATGAACGAGGATGGGACGATGGCCCGGCTCGATGATCTGGTGACATTCGCCCGGCGGCATGATCTCAAGATCGGCACGATCCGCGATCTGATCGCCTACCGGATGCGCAATGATCATCTGGTTGAGCGGTTGAACGAACGCGCTTTCACCTCAGATTACGGCGGCCAGTGGCGCATGATCACCTATCGCGACCGGGTGGCCGGTAATGAGGCCTACGTTCTGCAAAAAGGCCACGTCGTGCCTGGCGAACCCACCCTCGCCCGCGTTCACCCGATTTCGGTGTTTGACGATGTGCTGGGCCAGCCCGGCCCGCGAAAACGCACGCTGCAACGCGCGATGCAAGCGATTGGAGAGCATGGCTCGGGCGTAATCGTGATCCTGACTGGGCGCGTGGGCACTGGCGAATGGCAGCACGACGAGGAACTGCGCAATATCGGTATCGGTTCGCAAATCCTTGTTGATCTGGGCGTCAGCGACATGGTGCTGTTATCGAACAGTCGCCCTGATCTCGTTGCGCTTGAAGGTTATGGCCTTACCATCACCAGTCACCAACCCATTCCGGAGTAAGCTTGCATGGCCCGTATCCTGATCGTCGAAGCACGGTTCTACGCACACCTTAACGATATGCTGATTGCCGGGGCCAAGGCCGCGTTGGCGGGTGCCGGGCATGAGGTCGAGGTGCTGACTGTGCCCGGAGCGCTGGAAATCCCCGGCGCCATCGCAATGGCTGCGGAAAGCGGCGGATATGACGGCTTTGTTGCCATCGGCGTTGTGATCCGGGGTGAAACCTATCACTTCGAAATCGTCGCCGGTGAAAGCGCCCGCGCGATCATGGCCTTGACGATGGACGGGATTGCCATCGGCAACGGCATTCTGACGGTGGAAAACGAGGCACAGGCGCTCGAACGCGCTGACCCTGCGCAAAAGAACAAGGGCGGCGAGGCGGCCAAGGCGGCACTTGCGTTGCTCCAGTTGCAAAAGCGGTTCGGGCATTGAAGCGCTGACCCGTAGGGTTCTGGTTTCACGGACATAAACTGTCCCATTTTGACCGACTACGTAGTTTCCCTCTGTTGATTTCCGTAAGCTATTAACGCGATACCCGACCAGATTAAGCTGTTGCTCGCCGGTCGCACGGGATAGCAGTTACGTGCAGCCAGCTTCAGGATATCACAGTGACAAATGACAAAGCCGCGTTATAGGAGCAACCCGACCTGCATCACATTATCGCCAAACTGGAAAAACAGCTCACCGAGCTAGATCGGATGGGTGCTCTTATTGGTGCCGCGCATCTCGATGCGGCGATCCAGCACCTCAGACTTGGACAAACGCGGCGATCAGTGCTATAGATTTAGTCCCAATAAAATCGGGGTCTTACAGGGCCAGATTTACGGCGGGAAAAGAACGCAATGCGTATTTCCCCTTAAAGCCAAGCACGGCTAGCCACGCTAGCTCTGATCCGTGTTCCAACGTAGTTCTTTTGCTTCAACGGCTCCGGCACGGAGACTGGCATATGGATAACCCCATAGCGCCTGACAGCGTCGATTCTGATGGATCGGTCACCGCCGTTTCGGCTTTCAGATTGCAACCGCTGGCAGATGAGCTGGTGGCAATTGCCGCAAGGTTGCGTGATGTGGCTGACTCCGCCCCGGAGGCAGGCACTACGCCGGCCAGCGCACAGGATCGTGCGCCGCGTTCGGATCGTCGCCATCTCGTGCTGGCCCGGAAAACCTATAGCCTGCGCCGCAAACGCGCCGTGATTTTCGGCAACCCCGAATTATTCGGTGAACCGGCCTGGGATATTCTGCTCGACCTCTTCATCGCGCAGGCAGAGGGCAAGCCGGTTTCGGT
This sequence comes from Porphyrobacter sp. MBR-155, assembly GCF_040547625.1. Taxonomy (NCBI): domain Bacteria; kingdom Pseudomonadati; phylum Pseudomonadota; class Alphaproteobacteria; order Sphingomonadales; family Erythrobacteraceae; genus Porphyrobacter; species Porphyrobacter sp. MBR-155. The sequence continues at coordinate 278,357 of NZ_JBEPQB010000005.1, read as the reverse complement.
TTCGAGCGCGTGCATCGGATCAGCTGCGCCAGCGACCACTGGGCTCCGTTGGCTCGGGGTGCTTGCCGATGAAGGGCTGATCGTGCGTGAGAATGACTCCGGGGACAACCGCCGCGTGCTGGTGCGGCTGAGCAACACCGGCGTTAAGGCGATGGAACGGTTTTTTGACGCGGTTGAGGCGAGCCTGTAAGCCCTCCCCGAAGTCAGCACCGCCCGCCGAAACAGCCCTTGCCCGCAAATGCTGCGCTGTCGCCCAGTTCTTCCTCGATGCGGATCAACTGGTTGTACTTGGCAAGCCGATCCGAGCGCGCCAGCGATCCCGTCTTGATCTGTCCGCAATTGGTTGCCACCGCGAGGTCAGCGATGGTCGCGTCTTCGGTCTCACCCGAACGGTGGCTCATCACGCAGGTGTATCGCGCGCGGTGCGCCATATCGACCGCCGCGAGCGTCTCGGTCAGCGTCCCGATCTGATTGACCTTGACCAGCAGCGAATTGGCGAGACCCTTGGCGATACCATCAGACAGGCGCGCGGGATTGGTGACGAACAGATCATCCCCCACCAGCTGAACCTTGTCGCCAATCTTGGCAGTCAGCGCCGCCCAGCCTGCGAAATCATCCTCGCTCATGCCGTCTTCAATCGAACGAATCGGGTAATCGTCACACAGCTTGGCAAGGTAATCGGCCATTTCTTCACCCGACAGGCTCAGCCCCTCGCCCGAGATTTCATAGCGGCCGTTTTTGAAGAACTCGGTGGCCGCGCAATCCAGCGCCAGCACCATGTCCTCACCCGGGGTAAACCCGGCCTTGGTGATCGATTCCATGATGAAATCAAGCGCCGCACGGGTGCTGGCGAGATCGGGCGCGAACCCGCCTTCGTCGCCAACGCTGGTAGCCAGGCCTTTTTGTGCGAGGCCTTTTTTCAACGTGTGGAACACTTCCGAGCCCCACCGCACGGCTTCGGCGATGCTGTCCGCACCGACCGGCATGATCATGAATTCCTGAATGTCGATCGGGTTGTCGGCGTGTTCGCCGCCATTGATGATGTTCATCATCGGCACCGGCAGCAGGTGAGCAGACACACCGCCAAGGTAGGAATAGAGCGGCAGGCCGCGCGCATTGGCCGCCGCCTTGGCGACTGCCAGACTGGTGCCAAGGATGGCATTGGCACCAAGCCGCGCCTTGTTGTGCGTGCCGTCGAGAGCGATCAGCGCAAGGTCGACATCGCGTTGATCCTCGGCATCGAAATTGTCGATCAGCAGGTCGCGGATTTCACTGTTGACCGCTTCGACCGCCTTCAACACGCCCTTGCCGAGATAACGCGCAGCATCGCCGTCGCGCAGTTCAACCGCTTCGTGCGCCCCGGTCGAGGCACCCGATGGCACCGCAGCGCGCCCAAAACTGCCGTCTTCCAGCAGCACATCAACCTCAACGGTAGGGTTTCCGCGGCTGTCGAGAATCTCGCGTCCGTGCAGGTCGATGATGGCGGTCATGTTTGGCTCCGGCAGGAATGTGTTGTAGAATGATAAGACACTTTGCACGGCATGATTCTGCGATTTGCCGCGCGTATGAAGCCCCTAAGCGCCTGATCGAAAGGGCGCAAGCGGGCGGCGCTGAGCAGCAGGACGAAATGGAGATTGGACAACCTTATGGCTGATACGACCCCTCAGAAACCGACTGACCCGAAATCGACCGCCGCGAAGGCGCGCAAGACCCCGGCTAGCCCGGCCAAAGGCGGCGCTACCAAGGCCAAGGGCCCGACCAAGGCGGCACCGCTCAAAACCGCGGCCACCGCCAAAAGCGCTGCCCCGGCTGCTGAAGCGAAAAGCCGTTTCAACGCCGCGCTCGAAGAAGCAAAGGCTGGCGCTGCTGCCCTGCGTGCCGAGGCCGAAACCCGGCTCAGCACTGTCGGCGAACAGGCCAAGGGCAAAGGCACCGATCTGGCCGCCGAGGCCAAGCACTATAGCGAACAGGCACTGAGCAAGGCGGGCGAATTGGCGGTCGAAGGCAAAAAGACCGCCAGCGATGCTATCGCCTCGATCGGCAAAGTGGTGGGCGATAGCGCGGTGCAGATCGACGAGAAGCTGGGCGAACAATATGGCGATTATGCCCGCAAGGCCTCGCGCACACTGGCTGAAACCTCGGCCAAGCTCGAAGCCAAAAGCGTTGAGGAACTGGGCGAAGATGCCCGTGAAATGGTGCGCAAAAGCCCCGGCGTGGCGGTGGGCATTGCCGCCGTGGTCGGTTTTTTCATCGCCCGGCTGTTTCGCGGAAAGCGGGGCTGATCGCGGGTTGGTGCTGGCGGTAGCAGGTCATGGACAATCCCGAACCCGGCCCGCTGCCTTCGCCACAGGATGATAGCGCTGATCCGGCCACAAGCCCGGACGGCGATCCCGGCGAAGACAGTAACAGTTTCGACAGCCTGCGCGATGACATCACCGCGCTGGTCGATGACGCGCGCACCTATGCCGAAGCGGAAATCGTCTTCCAGAAAACCCGCGCTGGTCTGGCGAGCCGAAAAACGGCCCGGGCGCTGGCGCTGTTGGTGCTGGCATTGGTGCTGCTCCACATCGCCCTGATCGCGCTGGCCGTGGGCGCGGTGATCGCGCTGGCTCCGCTGGTGACGATCTGGGGCGCGATTGCGATTGTCGTCGGGGTGCTGCTGGCAGGCGTTGCTGCGCTGGTATGGGCCGCGCGCGGCAATGGCAAGGCCGTGGCGGCGATGTTCGTATCGGACGGTGGCGCATGACCGACCTACCCGATCGCTACATCGAAGACCGCGCGCTGCGCGATGCCGCCCGCGCTGTGGTGCTTGCGGATATTGAGCGGCTGCGCGCCAGTATTGGTGAAGAAGGGATCGCCAGTCGCGTGTCATCGGGGGTCAGTTCGACCATTTCTGGCCGCATCCGGGCCGGCGCGCGCGATGTGCTGGCACAGGCCACGGCGCAAGCCAGCGATCACAAGGGCGCGCTGGCGCTGCTGCTGGGCGCGATCATCCTGTGGTTTTCGCGCGGGCCGATCCTCGATTGGCTCGACGATTTTAACAGCTCAGACGAAGACAGCGAAGCCGAGCCTGCCCCCGTGGCAGCTTCCGAAGGAGACCCCGAATGACTGATCAGCCCAGCATCCTTGCCGATAGCAAGCGCGATAGTCTGCGCGCCCGGATCGAAGCGGCCGAGCGTCGCAATGCCGAACGTTCGCTGGCTGACAATGCCCGTGCGGCGGCGACGGCTGCGGCGGATTATACCCGCGCCCATCCGCTTGCGGTGATCGGCGGCGCGCTGGCGATTGGCCTTGCGATCGGATTGCTCACCCCCCCCGGTCGCCGAGCGGTCAGCAACGCGGCGGCGAGCGCGACTTCCGGCATCAAGACCATGACGGCGCGGGGAGGATCGCAGATCGGGACATTGCTGGGAAAGGCGGCGGTCGGCTATATCATGGCGCTGATCGATGATGCGGTGCAGACCGCCCGCACCGGGCAGGAACGGGCCGGTGAGTTGGGCGATGCCGCATCGGCGCAGGCCCGCAAATTGAAGTCAGGCGCAGCGCAAGCCGCTGGTGCAGCGGCGGGAAAATCGCGCAGTCTGGCACGCGACACCCGCAGCAAGGCCGGGCGCATGGTGAACGACCTGCGCACCAAGACCAAAGGGTAGAAGCCCCCTCCCCAGCTTGCAGACTTGTCCCTGTCGCTCGAAGCGTTAAAGGGGGCACAACCTTCCTCCCCAAAGGCTGATATCATGGCAGAAACCACCCCCGACCAACGGCTCCACCTCGTGATGGGCGGCCGCGTCAAAGACCCGCGCGGGTTTGAATTCCAGGACCCGGAAAGCCTCCACGTCGTCGGCGTTTTCAGTTCTTATGACGCCGCCGTCGATGCGTGGCGCGCTCAGGCCCATCGCACCGTCGACGATGCCGAAATGAAATATGTGGTGGTGCACATCCACCGCTTGCTGACGCCGGAAGAATAAGGGCGCAGGGTTCCCCCTTGCCAATGTTTCACGTGAAACACGCTGCCCGAACGCCCCAAGAAGGGGTCTAGCATGGGTCTAACCCACCTCAACGCCCCCCAAACCCGCGCACAGGCAGGCCGCTGCGCCGACAAGCCCTCAGATGAACTCGATCTTGTCGACGTGGTAGAACCGCTCACCCGATGGCACGGTGACTTCGATATCGTCACCCACCTGCCTGCCGATCAGCGCACGCGCGAGTGGTGAGCTGTAGGAAATACGCCCCTTTTTCGCATCGGCTTCGGTCTGGCCGACGATCTGGTAACGGATCGGCTTGTCCTCTTCATCGAGCAAGGTCACGGTCGCGCCGAAGATGATCTTGTCACCCGACAGGGTCGCGGGATCGATGATCTGCGCCCGGCTGACCATGCCTTCGATTTCGCCGATCATCGCTTCGACCTGGCCCTGGCGTTCCTTGGCGGCGTGATATTCGGCGTTTTCCGAAAGATCGCCATGGGCGCGCGCCTCTTCGATGGCTTCGACGATTTTCGGGCGTTCCTCACGCAGCACCTTGAGGTCGGCAGTCAGCCGCTCATACCCCTCGGCCAGCATCGGAACCTTTTCCATCGTCGCCATCTTTCTGTTCTTTCTCTTCGTTTCTCGGACACTTGACCTGCGATAGAGAAGAAAAGCCTGTTAGCCGCCCGATCCGCACGGCTGAAGGCTCTTTCAATTTCGGGGAGCAGCGTCAGTTATTGGCTATAATAGTCCTGCATTGATCGGACTTCAAGCTGATCGGGATGGATCGCCGAAATCGCCGCCGCCACCGCCACCGATGCGGCCGCCGTGGTGTAATAGGGCACCTTGCCCGAAAGCGCCGCCATGCGGATCGATTTGCTGTCCATCAGCGATTGCCAACCTTCGGTGGTGTTGAAGATCAGGGCGATATCGCCATCGATGATCTTGTCGACGATATGCGGCTGGCCTTCGGCCACCTTGTTCACCCGTTCAACTGGCAGCCCCTGTTCGGCAAGGTAGCTTTGCGTGCCGCCGGTAGCGATGATGCGGAAGCCCTGATCGATCAATTGCCGCACCGCCGGGACAATCACGGCCTTGTCGGTGTTCTTGACCGAGACGAACACCGTGCCTGAACGCGGCGGCACCATGCCTGCGCCCAATTGCGATTTGAGGAAGGCTGCTTCGAAGCTGGTATCAATCCCCATGACCTCGCCCGTCGATTTCATTTCCGGGCTGAGCGCCGGATCAGCGCCGGGGAAGCGTGCGAACGGGAACACCGCTTCCTTCACCGCCATGTAGGGCAGATCGCGCTTGAACGGCGGGAATGCGGCGAGCTTTTCACCCGCCATTACCCGCGCGGCGATTTTCGCGACCGGCTGACCGATGGCTTTGGCGACAAACGGCACGGTGCGGCTGGCGCGCGGGTTGACCTCGATCAGGTAAACATCACCATCCTTCACTGCGAACTGGATATTCATCAGCCCAACCACGCCCAGCGCGTGCGCCAGCGCTTCGGCCTGGCGCTCCATCTCCGCGATAATTTCCGGCGGCAGCGAATAGGGCGGCAGGGTGCAGGCGGAATCGCCCGAATGGACGCCCGCCTCCTCGATATGCTGCATCACGCCCGCGATCCGCACTTCATCGCCATCGCACAGCGCATCGACATCGCATTCGATCGCGTCGCGCAGATATTGGTCGATCAGCACCGGGCTATCCCCCGACACGTTCACCGCAGTAGCGATGTAGTTATCGAGCTGCGCTTCTGAGTCGACAATCTCCATCGCCCGCCCGCCGAGCACGTAGGATGGGCGCAGCAGCACCGGATAGCCGATGCGGGCGGCCACCGCCGCGGCCTCATCGCGGCTGCGGGCTATACCGTTATCGGGCTGGCGCAGTTTCAGCTTGTTCACCAGCTTGGCGAACCGTTCGCGGTCTTCGGCCAGATCAATCGCATCGGGCGATGTGCCAAGGATCGGGATCCCCGCATCCTCCAACGCCTGCGCCAATTTGAGCGGGGTCTGCCCGCCAAACTGCACGATCACGCCCACCAGCTCGCCATTCTGCTGTTCGACGCGCAGGATTTCGAGCACGTCTTCAGCTGTCAGTGGTTCAAAATACAGCCGGTCTGACGTGTCGTAATCGGTCGATACGGTTTCGGGGTTGCAGTTGATCATGATCGTTTCGAACCCCTGTTCCGCCAGCGCGAAACAGGCGTGAACGCAGCAGTAATCGAACTCGATCCCCTGTCCGATCCGGTTCGGCCCGCCGCCAAGGATCACGACCTTGCGCCGGTCTGACGGGGCCGCTTCGCACTCAGGCTCGCCAAAGCTGGGGGCTTCATAGGTCGAATACATATAGGGCGTGATCGCCTCGAACTCGGCGGCGCAGCTGTCGATCCGTTTGAACACCGGGGTGACGCCCAGCTTGCGGCGCAGCGCGCGCACTTCGTCCTCGCTGGTCGCGCCCGCCATGGCTTGCAGCGCATCGTGGAGCAGGCCAGACCGCTTCGCCTGCGTTTCGCCCATGCCCCCCGCCACGCCGACCGAACGCACGGCGAGTGTGGCAAGCCGCTTGTCGGAAAAGCCCATCGCCTTCAACCGCCGCAGGCCCGCCGCATCGCGCGGCAAGCCATCGGCCTGCACTTGCGCTTCGGCGGCGATGATCGCTTCGATCTGGCGCAGGAACCATGGGTCGTAAAAGGTAACGGCGGCGATGTCTTCAACGCTCATGCCTTCGCGGAACGCTTGGCCGACCTTGAGCAGCCGGTCAGGCGTGCGGCGCGACAATGCGGCGGTGATCACGTCGCGCGGCTGGCCTTCCAATTCGGGCACGCGGTTGAAGCCATCAAGCCCCGTTTCCAGCCCACGCAGCGCCTTCTGCATCGATTCGGCAAAGCTGCGGCCAATCGCCATCACCTCGCCAACCGATTTCATCGCGGTCGCCAGATCGGTCGCCGCGCCCTTGAACTTTTCAAAGGCAAAGCGCGGGATTTTGGTGACGACGTAATCGATGGTGGGTTCAAAGCTGGCAGGCGTTGCCCCGGTGATCTCGTTGGTCAGCTCATCCAGCGTATAGCCAACCGCCAGTTTCGCCGCGACGCGGGCGATGGGGAAGCCGGTGGCCTTGGACGCCAGCGCGGATGAGCGCGACACGCGCGGGTTCATCTCGATCACGATCAACCGCCCGTCCTTGGGATTGACCGCGAATTGCACGTTGGAACCGCCGGTTTCCACCCCGATTTCGCGCAGGCAAGCGATGCTCGCATTGCGCATGATCTGGTATTCCTTGTCGGTCAGCGTCAGCGCCGGGGCGACGGTGATGGAATCGCCGGTGTGCACCCCCATCGGATCGACGTTTTCGATGGCGCAAATGATGATCGCGTTATCCTTGCGGTCGCGCACCACCTCCATTTCAAACTCTTTCCACCCGAGCAGCGATTCTTCGATCAGCACTTCGGTGGTGGGCGAGGCATCGAGTCCTTCGCGCACGATCTGGTCGAATTCAGCCTTGTTATATGCAATCCCGCCGCCGGTGCCGCCAAGGGTGAAGCTGGGCCGGATGATCGATGGCAGGCCGGTGCGTTCAAGGATCACGCGCGCTTCTTCAAGCGTGTTGGCGATGCCGCTGCGTGCGCTTTCCAGCCCGATGGCAGTCATCGCATCGCGGAACCGCTGGCGGTTTTCCGCCTTGTCGATCGCGTCGGCCTTGGCCCCGATCATCTCCACGCCATATTCGGCCAGCACGCCCATTTCATCGAGCTTGAGCGCGCAGTTCAGCGCGGTCTGTCCGCCCATCGTCGGCAGCAGCGCATCGGGCCGTTCCTTGGCGATGATCTTGGCGACGATATCGGGCGTGATCGGCTCGATATAGGTGGCGTCGGCGAATTCCGGATCGGTCATGATCGTCGCCGGGTTGGAATTGACGAGGATGACGCGGTAGCCCTCCTCCTTCAACGCCTTGATCGCCTGCGTGCCGGAGTAATCGAACTCGCACGCCTGCCCGATGATGATGGGCCCGGCGCCGATGACGAGGATCGAGGAGATGTCGGTTCTTTTGGGCATTAGTCGCCTTTAAACAGTGCTACCGCGCTAACAAAAAGCGCAAAAAATGAGATCCAATCACTTCTTGGAATTGCAGATATCTTCTCTCTCCATGTCAAAGAGCGGCTGCTTTCCATAAGGTTGTCTGCCAAAGCGATCCCGTCGTCGGTAATGCGCAAGAGAGTTGCACCGGGACGATCATCGTCTCTGACGATTAATGCGAGTCCGTTAGCGTGTAGGCGACGGGCACTCGAAAGACCTTCAGAAGGTCCAAGGTCGCCAATCGCTTGGTTTAAAAGCTGCCCCACTTCCCCGGGGTTTGCTTTGAAGTGATTGCCTTTCCTAAGTGCGATCAAGAGCGCTTTGTCGTGTATATTCAGGTTCATGTCGCCCTCTCTGCAAAACCACGATACACCCAACGAATAGCCAGCCCGACGATGTACAAGAGAAGAGCAACCATAGAACCCTGCCAGGCTCCCCAGATCAGACCGCGATAAGTGGTGCAGCTAAAACGGGCTTCCCAGCCAGCTGGAGCTGGTTCATCAAACACGAAATTTGGGGGTGGCGGAGGAACTCCAGCTTCAGCTTCGCCATTATAAGCGGCGGCATCTGATAGCGTCTCTTGAACCACCCCTTCTTTTGCACATCCTGCATCGTGTTCAATTTTAGTCCTAGATTCATTTCGGTTGAAGACCGTCTGAAAATCACTCTCGGTCGATGCGAGGCCAACGAAAACAAGAATCACGAGTCCCGTCGCCACGATCCAGCTTCGCGCCCAACCCCCGAGCCGCCTCACCCCAGCCCCCCCACAAACTTCTCGAACAGGTAGAAGCTATCCTGCGGACCCGGCGAAGCTTCAGGGTGATACTGCACGGCAAAGGCCCGCTTGCCCTTGATCGCAATCCCGCAATTCGTCCCATCGAACAGTGACACATGGGTCTGCTCGACATTCTCCGGCAGGGTTGCCGCATCCACCGCAAAACCGTGGTTCATCGAGGTGATCTCGACCAGACCCGAAGTCTCCCCCCAGCCCTCGCCAACCCTCTGCACCGGATGGTTTGCGCCGCGGTGGCCCTGGTGCATCTTGATCGTCTTCGCGCCTGCCGCCAGCGCGAGCAGTTGGTGGCCCAGACAGATGCCGAAGATCGGCATGTCAGCATCCAGCAGCGCCTTGATCACCGGCACCGCATATTCCCCCGTCGCCGCCGGATCGCCGGGGCCGTTGCTGAGGAACACGCCGTCGGGTGCCAGCGCCATTACCTCGTCAAACGAGGTCTTGGCCGGCACCACCGTCACCCGCGCACCGGCCTTCACCAGATTGCGGAAAATATTGTCCTTCGCCCCGTAATCGATGGCGACCACGTGGGGTAAATCTGAACCCGTTCGTGCTGAGCCTGTCGAAGCACCGTTCTTTTCCTCAGAAGAAAAGGACGACCCTTCGACAAGCTCAGGGTGAACGGCGGTAATGGCGGGTTTTGACCAAGGTGCGCGGCCATAGCCCTTGCCCAGTTGCCACGCGCCGCCGCCCCACTGCTCTTCAGCATCGCGGGTCACACGCACCGCCAGATCCATCCCCTCAAGCCCCGGCCATTCGCAGGCGCGCTTTAGCAGCGCTTCGATATCGAACTTTCCGTCCGGCGCATGGGCGATCACCGCGTTGGGCGCGCCCGATTGGCGGATGCGGCGGGTCAGCGCGCGGGTGTCCACGCCTGAAAGGCCGATCTTGCCATTGCGGGCCATCCATTCAGCGAATTTCTCGATAGAGCGGAAACTGGAAGGCTCGGTCACGTCCTCACGCACCACGCAGCCGACTGCGCCTTCAACCTTGCTCTCCACATCTTCGGCATTGGCGCCGACATTGCCGATATGCGGGAAGGTGAAGGTGACGATCTGCGCGGCGTAGCTGGGATCGGTCATCACTTCCTGATAGCCGGTCATCGCGGTGTTGAAGCACACCTCGCCCACCGACGATCCAACCGCGCCAAACCCCCGGCCCCAGATCACCGTGCCATCGGCCAGCACAAGGCAGCCCGTCGCCCCGGAAGGTTGCGCGCGGAAAGATGCGGGGTCGGCCATTGGGGGCGCTCCGTTCCAGTAAAAAGCCAGCGATGTTGCTAAGTTTTGCCCGCTAAGCCCCCCAGCCCTCCGCGTCAACCTAGGCGTGGCAGTTGATTTGCGTTAGAGGCGCGGCGCTTCATTCCATCCACAGGAAACACGCCATGATCCGTGATGACATCAAATCCGCCACCATCGCCGCGATGAAAGCGGGCGAGAAAGACCGCACCGCCGCGCTCCGCCAGATTTCCGCAAAGATCAAGGATCGCGATATCGAGGAACGCACGTCTAACAAGCCGACCCCGGATGATGAACTGGTGGTCAGCGTGCTCCAGAAAATGGCCAAGCAGCGGCGCGAATCGATCGAGATGTATGTCGCCGGCGGGCGTGAGGAACTGGCGGCGGTGGAGCGCGCCGAACTCGCGGTGATCGAGGAATTCCTGCCGCAGATGATGAGCGAGGCCGAAACCATCGCCGCGATTGAGGCTATCAAGGCCGAAACCGGCGCTTCCACCATCAAGGATATGGGCACGGTGATGGGCGAACTCAAAGCCCGCCACGGCGCGGTGCTGGATGGCAAACTGGCGAGCGGGCTGGTGAAAGCGGCGCTTTCCTGATCTCTCATTCCGTTCGCCCTGAGCCTGTCGAAGGGCTGCTTTTCCTTTTTAGACGTCGGTTGGAAAAAGAAGGACAGTGCTTCGACAAGCTCAGCACGAACGGATGTTGTTTCCACACCGGGTGCACATGATCCTGGTGCCTCACCTCGACACGAACGGAAACGGGGATCAATAGTCGCCCATGGCCATCACCCCGCAATGGAAGGACGAACTGCGCGCGCGGATCACGCTGTCCACGCTGGTGATGCGCAGCGTCAAACTGACCCGTGCGGGGCGCGAATGGAAGGGTTGCTGCCCGTTCCACGACGAAAAGACGCCGAGTTTCTACGTCAACGATCAGAAACAGTTTTATCACTGCTTTGGCTGCGGGGCGCATGGCGATGCGATCAGCTGGATGGTCGATCACGCCGGGCTGCAATTCATGGACGCGGTCAAGGAACTGGCGGCGCAGGCCGGGATGGAAGTCCCCGCGCCCGATCCGGTACAAGCCAAACGCGCTGAACAGCGCGCCAGCCTGATCGACGTGACCGATGCCGCGCAGGCGTTCTATGTCGAAACCCTCGCCGGGCCGGGCGGCAAGGCGGCGCGCGACTATCTGGAACGGCGCGGGTTCGCACCTGCGGTATGCCGCGAATTCGGATTTGGCTGGGCACCCGATGACCGGCAGGCATTGCCCAACGCGCTCCCTCAATTCGGCGAGGATATGCTCGAAGCGGCCGGGATGCGCGCCGCCAACGAAGCGGGCGAGCATTACGACCGGTTCCGCGGTCGGGTGATGCTGCCGATCCACGATGCGCGCGGGCGGGTGATCGCGTTCGGCGGGCGGATCCTCGACAAGCGAGAAGGCGTGGCGAAATATTTGAACTCGCCCGACACCGAATTGTTCGACAAGGGCCGCACGCTCTACAACCTCCACCGCGCCGCGCCCGCTGCGCGCCAGAGCGGGCGGGTGGTGGTGGTTGAAGGCTATATGGACGTGATCGCGCTCGCCAATGCGGGGATCGCCGATGTGGTCGCCCCGCTCGGCACGGCGCTTACCGAAATGCAGCTTGAGCTGTTGTGGCGCATGGTCGATGCGCCAGTGCTGTGTTTTGACGGCGATGCGGCGGGCCAGCGCGCGGCGATGCGGGCGGTTGCGCGGGCGCTGCCGATGCTGGCACCGATGCGTTCGCTGAGCATTGTGCGGCTGCCGAGCGGGCTTGATCCCGATGATTTGCTCCGCGCGCAGGGCAAGGGCGCGATGGAACTGCTGCTCGATAACCCCGCAAGCCTGATCGAAACGCTGTGGCAGTTTGAACGCGATGCGCAGCCGCTCGCCACGCCAGAGGCGAAGGCGGGGTTGAAGGCGCGGCTGATGGCGCATGTTGAAACCATCGCTGATCCCGAGGTCAAGGGCCTCTATCGCCGCGAACTTGGCGACCGGTTTTCAGCCTTTGCCTATCCGCCGCGCGCGCCGCGCCAATCGCCCCAACCCGGCCAGCGCGGCCCGTGGCGCGGCGGTCAGCCAGTGCCGCAGCGCCTGTCTGATGATGCGCGCGCGCGGCTTTCCGGCATGATGGCGGGCGGCCAGCGCCAGGGCCTGCTCACCGCTGTCATCGCGGGGCTGACCCGCCATCCGCAAGAGATATCCCGCCATGCCGAGGCCCTGTCGCGGCTCGCCCGGCATGACCGCGAAGCCGCACCTTTGATCGAATCGCTGTTCGAACTTGCAGAAACGCTTGATTCGGACGGCGCACTCGCCATATGCAGCGCGCAAGGTCAACCTGCCCCGCCGGCAGATATCCGCTACGCCTTCCTTGATGAAGGCCATGATCCCGGCGCCGCGTGCGAGGAACTGGCTGAAGCTGTGTCGCTGCTGGTCGAAAAACCAGCCTTGGAGGCTGCGCTTGCGGCCACCATTGCCCGTTTCGACAATGATCCGGAAGGGTCGTTTGTCGAACAGACCCGTTTGCGCGCGCAGCTCAGTGCAATTGAAGAACGCCTCAAGGCCTTCGGACGCCGGAAAGCGGCTCCGCTGGCGACGGGTGAAAACACCGCCTGAACAGCGGGTATGGGATTAACGGGCGGCGCCGCGCGACCACACAGCGCGCAACCGCCGGGCAACGGATTGATATTGAAATATGGCCGAAAAAGAAGACGCCCCGCTGATCGATCTCAACGAGGCTTCGATCAAGAAGTTGATCAGCAAGGCAAAAAAGCGCGGCTATGTCACCTATGACGAGCTGAACGAGGCGCTGCCATCGGGCGAGATGAGCCCCGATCAGATCGAGGATGTCCAGACCGCGCTCAGCGAAATGGGCGTGCAGATCGTCGAAAATGACGAGGATGCCGAAGCTGAATCCGATGGCGAGGAGTCTGAGGTCAAAGGTATCGCCGATGACGATAATGATGACGACGACGACGATGATGACAGCGACAAAAAGGGCCCGAGCAAAGACGCGCGGGCGGGCAACAAAAAGCTCGTAACCGGCGAACGCACCGATGATCCGGTGCGGATGTATCTGCGCGAAATGGGCGCGGTTGAACTGCTCAGCCGCGAGGGCGAAATCGCCATCGCCAAGCGGATCGAGGCCGGGCGCGACATGATGATCATGGGCCTGTGCGAAAGCCCGATCACCTTTCACGCCATCATCCAGTGGTCAGAAGCGCTGAACAATGGCGATATGCAACTGCGCGAAATCCTTGATCTGGACGCGATGCTGTCCAAGGAACCGCCCGCCGACAAATTGGCCGAGGGCGCCGAAGATGATGACGACGACGGCGAAATCTCCGAAGCCACCGCCGGCCCGACCATCCGTGAGGACGACGAGGTAGAGGACGAGCCCGAAGCATCCGACGATGATGACGAGGACGGCGAAGGTAGGCCCAAACGCGAAGAGGAAGAGGAGGAAGACAACACCCTCTCCCTCGCGCAGATGGAAGCCGCGCTGAAGCCCGAAGCGCTTGAAACCTTTGCCCGCATCACCAAGCTGTTCAAGGATTTTGAAAAGCTCCAGCGCGACCGGGTCGAAACTCTGGCGGAGGGCGATGATTTCCCGAAAGCCAAGGAAAAGAAATACGAAACCTTGCGCGAAGACCTCACCGCCGAGGTTGAAAGCGTGCAGTTCCACGCGACCAAGATCGAATTTCTGGTCGACAATCTCTATGCCTTCAACCGCCGCCTGACCACGCTGGGCGGGCAGATGCTGCGTCTGGCCGAACGTCACAAGGTCAAGCGTATCGACTTTCTCAACGCCTATGTCGGCAACGAGATGGACGATGGCTGGATCAAGGAACGCGCCAAGAAGGACAAGAAATGGGCCGCCTTTGCCGAGCGCGAAGACGCCGCGATTGAACGCATCCGCGCCGAAATCTCCGATATCGCCGCACAGACCGGGATGAGCCTCACCGAGTTTCGCCGCATCGTCAACATGGTGCAGAAAGGCGAGCGTGAGGCGCGCATCGCCAAGAAGGAAATGGTCGAGGCAAACCTGCGTCTGGTGATTTCGATCGCCAAGAAATACACCAACCGCGGCCTGCAATTCCTTGATCTTATTCAGGAAGGCAATATTGGACTGATGAAGGCGGTCGACAAGTTCGAATACCGCCGGGGTTACAAGTTCAGCACTTACGCGACGTGGTGGATCCGGCAGGCGATCACCCGCAGCATCGCCGATCAGGCCCGCACCATCCGCATTCCGGTGCACATGATCGAAACGATCAACAAACTGGTGCGCACAAGCCGCCAGTTCCTGCACGAAGAAGGCCGCGAGCCGACGCCTGAGGAAATGGCCGCGCGTCTTTCCATGCCGCTGGAAAAAGTGCGCAAGGTGATGAAGATCGCCAAGGAGCCGATCAGCCTTGAAACGCCGATTGGCGACGAGGAGGATTCGCACCTCGGCGATTTCATCGAGGACAAGAACGCGATCATCCCGGTCGATGCCGCGATTCAGGCGAACCTCAAGGAAACCGTCACCCGCGTGCTGGCGTCCCTCACCCCGCGCGAAGAACGCGTGCTGCGGATGCGGTTCGGGATAGGGATGAACACCGATCACACGCTCGAAGAAGTCGGCCAGCAATTCAGCGTGACCCGCGAACGTATCCGCCAGATTGAGGCGAAAGCGCTGAGGAAGCTCAAACACCCGAGCCGCAGCCGCAAGATGCGGTCGTTCTTGGATCAGTAATAATGAAACGCCCCGCTTCGGCGGGGTTTTTCATGTCTCGCACACATCAGCGATTTCGTCGAAAAGCCGCCCCCTAGGGGTGGAGAATCGCTGTCTCAGCGCCTATGTGCCTTGCATGCGTATCGCCATAGCCTCTGACCACGCCGCCATTGAGCTCAAGACCGAGCTTGTCGAATGGCTCATCGAAGACGGGCACGAGGTCGCTGACCTTGGCCCCGAACCGGGGGTCAGCGTCGATTACCCCGATTACGGCTACCGCCTCGCGGAAGTTATCGCCGAAGGGGCGGCGGAATTCGGCGTTGCCTTATGCGGCAGCGGGATCGGCATTTCGATCAGCGTCAATCGCCATCCGCAGGTGCGCTGCGCTCTGGTATCAGAGCCGCTCTCAGCCGCCCTTGCCCGCGAACATAATGATGCCAATTGCATCGCATTAGGCGCGCGGCTGATCGGGAGCGAGATGGCCAAATCCTGCGTCGCCACCTTCCTCGACACCGAATTTGCCGATGCAGGCGACCCTGCCGGACGCCATCAGCGCCGCGTCGGCAAGCTTGGCAAGCCCCCGTTCCTGCCCGATCATATCGAGACCCATCAATGAGCACTGCCCCTGCTGATTTTGCCGCCCGCACGACGACCCTCATGGACGGGTTCTGGCACAATGATCTTGCCACCGCCGATCCGGAAATCGCCGCTGCGGTTGCCAAGGAGCTCGCCCGGCAGCGCGACAAGATCGAACTGATCGCGTCGGAAAACATCGCAAGCCGCGCGGTGCTTGAGGCAGCGGGCAGCGTGTTCACCAACAAATATGCCGAGGGCTATCCGGGTAAACGCTATTACGGCGGCTGCGACTATGCCGATGTGGTCGAAACGCTGGCAATTGACCGCGCCAAGCAATTATTCGGCTGCAATTTTGCCAATGTGCAACCGAACAGCGGCTCGCAGATGAATCAGGCGGTGTTCCTCGCGCTGCTCAATCCCGGCGATACCTTCATGGGACTGGATCTCAACTCTGGCGGACACCTGACCCACGGTTCGCCGGTCAATATGAGCGGCAAGTGGTTCAACCCGGTTTCTTACGGCGTGCGTCAGGATGACGAGCGGATCGACATGGAAGCGGTTGCCGCCACCGCGCGCGAGCACAAGCCGAAGCTGATTATCTGCGGCGGCACGGCCTATTCGCGCACCTGGGATTTCCCCGCCTTCCGCGCGATTGCGGATGAAGTGGGCGCGGTGCTGCTGTGCGATATGAGCCATATCTCCGGGCTGGTTGCAGGCGGCGCGCATCCATCGCCCTTCCCGCATTGCGACATCGTTACTTCGACGACGCATAAATCCCTGCGCGGCCCGCGTTCGGGGATCATTCTGTGGAATGACGAAAAATACACCAAGCCATTGAACATGGCGGTGTTCCCCGGCCTGCAAGGCGGCCCGTTGATGCACATCGTCGCGGCCAAGGCGGTGGCATTCCGCGAGGCTTTGCAGCCCGAATTCAAAACCTACGCCCACCGCGTGGTCGAAAACGCCCGCGCGCTGGCGGCCAGTCTTGAAGACAACGGGTTGAGGATCGTGTCGGGCGGCACCGATAACCATTCGATGCTGGTCGATCTCACCGCAAAAGACGTGACCGGCAAGGATGCTGAAAAGGGCCTCGACAGGGCGTGGCTCACCTGCAACAAGAACGGCATCCCGTTCGACACCCGATCACCCTTCGTCACCAGCGGCATCCGGCTCGGCACTCCGGCAGGCACCACCCGCGGTTTTGGCCCGGGAGAGTTTCGGACCATTGGCAAGTTAATCGCCGAAGTGGTTGATGGACTCGCCAAAAACGGCCCCGAAGGCGATGCGCAGATCGAACAAAGCGTGCGCCAGCGGGTCAGCACACTGTGCGCCGCCTTCCCCGTCTATCCCGGCCTGTGAGAGGGCACCGACCATGAACGAGTCTGATCCCCGCAAGACCCCCGATTGGGTCGAAGATGCCAAGGCTGAAATCTCTGGCATGGCTAAGGAAGGCGTTCACCATCCTTCGACCAAGCCGGTGCTGACCGGCGCGGCGATCGGCGCTGTCGCCGGGATGATCCTGCCGGTGGTGTCGTGGCCGTTGGGACTTGCTGTTGGCGCAGGCTTTGCCTTCTACCAGCGGATCAAGAAGTAACCATCTGAATGCGCTGCCCCTTTTGTGCCCATGATGATAGTCAGGTCAAGGACAGCCGCCCGACCGAGGATAACGCCTCGATCCGGCGGCGGCGGCAGTGTTCGTCTTGCGGGGCGCGCTTCACCACCTTTGAACGGGTGCAACTGCGCGAGGTGGTGGTGGTCAAATCCGGAGACCGCCGTGAACCGTTTGACCGGTCGAAACTGGAACATTCGGTCGCGCTTGCCTGTCGTAAGCGCGGGATTGAACAGGAACGGCTCGATCAGCTGATTTCAGGCATTCAGCGGCAGGTTGAAACCTCGGGTGAGGCGGAAGTGCCATCGGCGCATATTGGCGAGCTGGTAATGGAAGGCCTGCGCCAGATCGATTCGGTCGCCTATATCCGCTTTGCCAGCGTCTACCGCGATTTCTCCGAAGCGCGCGATTTCGAGGAATTCGCCAGCACGGTGCAGGACGCGGCGAGGGACTGACGTGCCAAAAACTGACAGGACTGGCAGCCTCAACACCCCGGTGATCGTGCTCGTGCGCCCGCAATTGGGCGAAAATATCGGCAAGGCGGCGCGCGCGATGCTCAATTTCGGGCTGACAGAGCTGCGGCTGGTGACTCCGCGCGATGGCTGGCCCAATCCTTCGGCTGGCCCGGCTGCTGCGGGGGCGGACATCGTTCTGGAACAGGCCAGGGTCTATACCACCACTGCCGAGGCCGTCGCCGATTGCGCCCATGTCCACGCCACCACGGTGCGCAAACGCGGCGTGACCAAACCGGTGATCGGCCCCGATGAGGCCGGGCGGCAGGTGCACGCGCTGGCCGGACGCCACGCGATTTTGTTCGGGCCGGAACGGTCGGGGCTGGAAACCGAAGACGTGGCGCTGGCCCGCAATATCATCACGGTGCCGATCAATCCCGAATTTGCCTCCCTCAATCTGGCGCAGGCGGTGATTCTGGTGGCCTATGAATGGTCGCGGATGGGGCGCGAACTGGCGGGCGCGGATGCGGCGCTGGTGCAGCCCACGGTCGAAGATGTGCTGCCCCCCGCCCCGCAGGAAGAACTTGACGGGCTGATCGCGCATTTTGAGGAATTGCTTGAACCGCGCGGTTACTTCCTGCCCCGAGGCCGCGCGGAAACGACCCACCGCACCTTGCGCGGGATGCTGACGAAACCGGGCTGGAACCATCTGGAAGTGCGCACCTTGCGCGGCATCCTCACCACGCTGAGCCGCACCCGGCGGGACTGATTGCACCCGCGACAAGGCTTGACCTTGCGCCCCATCCTGCTATGCGCGCGCCTTCGCAATTGGCCCTGCACCCCGGTGAAGCAGTGGCCGCGTCAGGCATCTCGGTCTGGCGGTGCGATGCCGGGTTGAACGCTCACCAATGGGGTGGGCCAGCAAAATTGAAGGATACGACTTATGTCGAAGCGCAAAAGCGCCAAGTATAAACTTGACCGTCGGATGGGCGAAAACATCTGGGGTCGCCCCAATTCTCCGGTGAACAAGCGTGCCTACGGCCCCGGCCAGCATGGTCAGCGGCGCAAGGGCAAAATGAGCGATTTCGGTCTGCAGCTGCGCGCCAAGCAGAAGCTGAAAGGCTATTACGGCGACGTCACCGAAAAGCAGTTCAAGCGCACCTATTTCGAAGCGTCGCGGATGAAGGGCGATACCAGTCAGAACCTGATTGGCCTGCTCGAACAGCGGCTCGACATGGTGGTGTACCGCGCCAAGTTTGCACCGACGATCTTCTCAGCGCGTCAAGTTGTAAGCCACGGACACATTTATGTGAACGGTGTGAAGTGCAACATCGCCTCGCGCCGCGTATTGGTGGGCGACGTCATCAGCCTCGGCAGCAAGGCCAAGGAAATGGCGCTGGTGATCGAAGCGCAAAGCCTGGCTGAACGCGACGTTCCCGATTACGTCATGCCCGATGGCACGGACAAGGTGACTTTCACCCGCGTGCCCAAGCTCGACGAAGTGCCTTACCCGGTGACGATGGAACCGAACCTGGTGGTCGAATTCTACTCGCGCTGATCCGCAGACTTCACGCCAATCGCTTTGCATGGGGCGGCCCTTTGGGGCCGCCCTTTCGCGTTTGGGGAGCGCTTGATACTGATGTCAACACGGGCCTTGAGCATTTCCAGCGCTTGATGCGTCAGTATCTCAGCGCGCTGGTAAAATGGGCGCTGGTTGCCCGCGCTCTGTTTGCATGTTAGCGGACGCAACAAAGGAGACATTAGTTGCGTAATTTTCACGCCCTATCGGCGACCCTGATTCTGCTTGCGTCCGCAACGGCTTTAACCCCCGGTTTGGCCCAATCCGACGGAAGTCAGGAGAATGATTCGAAATCTTCCAGCGAGCCATCCAAGGTGGAGGCCGAGGCGAAGGACGATGAAATGGTGTGCCGCAAAATCGCGTTAACCGGAACGCGGGTGGGGCAGCGGGTCTGCCGGACCAGAGCGCAGTGGGATGCCGTGGCAAAAGCCGCTCGTGAAAGCGCCAACACGCTGAAGGATGCCGGCGGGGTCAATACCACTCCTTCGCCCGGCAATTAATCCGCGCGCTTCGCGGCATTCTCTGACCCTAGGGTCAGGATCTATTAACCCCTGATCCGGTCCCATTCGGCCAATTCATAGGCGATCGAGCCTTCGACAAGCCGTTCCCAGATGTCCGCGATCACGTCACCGGGCAGCCCGCGTGCTTCACCCTCGGCCACGGCGGCGGCGATGACGCTGGCCTTGCGCGCTTCATCCCTCACCGCATCGCGGCTGTCCTTGATCCGGGCGGCGGCGCGCATGTAGCCAAACCGGGTCGCCAACAACGCCACCAATTCACGGTCAAGCGCATCAACCCCAGCGCGCACTTCGATCATGGTGGTGTAGTCTTCAGGGCTTACGCAGGTTTCGTTCATCGCATAGGCCCTAAGCGGTGCAGACCGGATTTGTCGAGTGCCTTCCGGCACATTCAACCGCCGCGGCCAAGCGCCTCATCAAGAAAGCGGCCAATCGTGGCAAGCATGTCGGTGCGGGCCTTGCTGTCGCCAAGTCCGTGCTGGAGATCCTCGTATTCGTGATAGATGACCGGCCGGCCCGCATCCTTCAGCGCTTTTTCCATCGCCTGTGAGTGCCGCACATCAACATTGAGATCGCGGGTGCCGTGGAACAGCGCCACGGGAGCCGCGAATTTTTCGGCATGGCGGAGCGGGCTGCCCGCAGCGACATGCGGCCCCTCCCCGATAAAATCGCTCACCAGGCGGGAACTGGTATAATGGCGGGCGTCGTTCTGGAGGTAGGCCAGATCAGTCACCGGCGCGATAGCCACCACCGCCTTGAACAGTGAGGGATCGAGCACCTGTGACTGTAGTGCGGCATAGCCACCATACGACCATCCGGCGATGGCCAGTTGATCGGGCGCGGCAATGCCTTCGCTGACCAGCCAGCGCCCGGCGTCATTGACATCGCCGATTGCAACATCCCACGCTTTGAAACCGTTGCGTCCGTACCAGTCCTCGCCATAACCTGACGATCCCCGGTAATTGGGCTGGAGCACGGCATAACCGCGCGCGGTGAAGAACTGTACCAGCCAATCAAACCCCCATTCGTCGCGCGCCGCAGGGCCGCCATGCGGCATGACAATGGCGGGCAGGTTCTTGCCATCAGACCCCGGCGGCAGGGTAAGATAGGCCGGGATCTGCGTTCCGTCCGCCGCCGGATAGGTCACCGGCTGCATCCGGCCCATCTTGCGGTCAGCAAGGTCGCCGCGCACCGACAGGATGGGTTCGAGCGTGCGCTTGCCCTTGTCGAACAGGTAAACCATGCCCGGTTGCGTGTCGCTTGAAGCGATCAGCAGCAATTGCTGTTCGTCGCTGCTCGCGCCAACGATGTTGATGATCGGCTGATCGGGCAATGCCTTGCCAAGGTCGGCTGCCAGCTTGGCGAGTTCCGGGCTGAAATAAGTAATCTGACGCTTTTCGGTGGCGAAGCTCGCCCCCACCACCCGGCGCTGACGTCCGATGCGGATCAGCGCGTCAACATCGACATCATCGCGCGCCATCAGCAGCTTGCCCTGCCCGCTGCCATCGAGCGCAAATTCGGCGATGGCATTATAGCCATTGTTGCCGACGAAGCCGATCGCGACGTTGCGACTGCTGTCGACCGACAGCGGCGAGAACCACGCGACGCCCTTTCCCTCGATCGCAAGATTGTCGAACGCCTGCCAGCCACTGCTGCCCTGCGACCGATAGAAATAGTCATACTTGCCCGTCAGCCGCCCGTTTCCATCGTAGCGCGCGCGCACCTTGACCCGCACCTGACCAGTCTCGTCGGCAATATAGCGCTGCGCGGCGGGGTCGGGTCGTTCGCGCGTGCGGCGCTTGGCCGAGGTAACATCAACCAGATCAACGCCCAGCCCCGAATCGCGATTGGCAGTCCGCGTACCGGTGGAAAATTCCTCAACCGATTGGCGTGACATCAGAATTTGGCCCTGTTCGCCGCCGACATCGAGCGCGAGCACATCTCCGCCCTGCTGCACAAAGGCGAGCGCCGCGCGGGATTGCCGTTTGCTGAGTTCCCTGATTTCACCGCCATCGGCGTTGATTGCGAACAGCCGGTCAAAGGGAACCAGAATGCCGTCGCCACCTTTGGCCATGCCTGAAACCAGGCAGACAAGGCGGGTGTCGCTGGCCCATTCGCACTGTTCGAGATCGCCGATCTTCTCGGAATTGACAACAATCTGCCTGACCTGCGCATCGCCTTCCAGGTCAATGACGTTCAGCAGCTCGATGTGTTCCGGCCCGGCGGCGACAAAGGCAATTTTGGTCCCTGACGGCGAAAGCGAAATATCGAGCACGGTTTCGCGCGCGCCGAACAGGGCGGCAACCGCATCCACATCACTACCCTGTGCCGTTGCCGGGGCTAGAGCACCTGCGATACCGCCAAGAACCAAAGCTACGCTAATCGCCAGTCTGCTGGCCCTGCGTTGTATCCTCATGATGATGCCCCCTTATTCGCGGGGCGAGGCTAACCGATCCTGCGCGTGGTTCAACCCTCTTGGCGCAAGTAATCGCGGAGGAATCTTCTGGAGAAGCTGGCAAATCGCCTTTCGGAAATCGCATCGCGCATGGCCTGCATCAAGGCCTGATAGAAGCTGAGATTATGCTCCGTCACCAACATTGCACCCAGCATTTCGCCAGACTTGACGAGGTGGTGGATATAGGCGCGCGTATAGGTGGCGCAGACCGGACAGGTGCAGGACACGTCCAGCGGCGCGGTATCCTCGGCGAACCGCGCATTGCGCAGGTTCATCGGGCCATTCCAGGTGAACGCCTGCCCGTTGCGGCCTGACCGGGTGGGCAGCACGCAATCGAACATATCGATCCCGCGCTCCACCGCGCCGACCAGATCATCGGGCTTGCCCACCCCCATCAGGTAACGCGGGCGGTCGGCGGGGAGCATATCGGGCGCATAGTCGAGCACGCCGAACATCGCCTCCTGCCCCTCCCCCACGGCCAGCCCGCCGACGGCATAGCCATCGAAGCCAATGTCGGTGAGTGCATCGGCGCTTTCCCGCCGCAAGTCTTGATGCAGCGCGCCCTGCTGTATCCCGAACAGCGCGGCGCGGGCGGCGTGTTCCCCTCCGCTGTCAAACCCGTCACGGCTGCGTTTGGCCCAGCGCATCGACAATTCCATCGACGCAGCTATTTCATCGCGCGAACGATCAGCGCGTGGGCATTCGTCAAACGCCATGACGATATCGGAACCCAGCAACCGCTGGATCTCCATCGAACGTTCGGGGGTGAGCATATGCTTTGACCCGTCAAGGTGGCTGCGAAACTCCACCCCCTGTTCGGTCAGCTTGCGCAATTCTGACAGGCTCATCACCTGATAGCCGCCGCTATCGGTCAGGATCGGGCGCGGCCAGTTCATGAAGCGGTGCAGGCCGCCAAGCCGCGCCACGCGTTCTGCACCGGGGCGCAACATCAGGTGATAGGTATTGCCAAGGATAATGTCGGCACCGGTCGCGCGCACGGCTTCGGGCTTCATCGCCTTGACCGTGGCTGCCGTGCCGACCGGCATGAATGCAGGCGTACGGATTTCGCCGCGCTGCATCGTGATGGTGCCGGTGCGGGCCTTGCCGTCGACGGCGTGCAGGGTGAAGGAAAAACGGGGGGAAGTCATCGCGCTCGCGCGCTAGCGCCGCGACAGCGGATTGTCACGCGTCGGCGCGCGGGCGCACGAAAATGGCAGGAGCAGCGTAGGTGCTGCTCCTGCCATAATTTGCCGAGCAGAA
Organism: Porphyrobacter sp. MBR-155; assembly: GCF_040547625.1. Lineage (NCBI taxonomy): Bacteria > Pseudomonadati > Pseudomonadota > Alphaproteobacteria > Sphingomonadales > Erythrobacteraceae > Porphyrobacter > Porphyrobacter sp. MBR-155. Next base: position 255,092 of record NZ_JBEPQB010000005.1, on the reverse strand, counting down.
GCTGGCTCAGAAGGCGTAAAGCACGCCAATCGTCGCACGGGTGGAATCGAACGCGATGGTATCAACCCCGGCGCGGAACCGGATCGGGCTTTCCCCCAGACCGAATTCGACACCTGCACCGACGAGGTAATCGCCATCAGTATCATCGAGCCCGACCACTGCCGGAGTCACGAAATTGCTGAGGTCAAAGTCGACTTCCTGATAGCCGCCACGCACGAACAGCTTGGCATTGTCACCAACGCGCACACCTGCGCGAACGGCGGCACCATATTCGCTATCAATCGCACCATCGCCAATGTGGAAGTTACCTTCCGCGCCAACAAAGAACGTGTTGCCGACCGGGAAATCGACCCCGGCAATAACGCCGTAAATGCCGCCATCATCATCGGGCAGGCCGATACCAAGATCGTGAATACCCGCCGATGCGCCGATATAGACCTCGGGCTTGGCTTCGGAGTTGGACTGCGCGTGGGCAGCGGCCGGAAGGGTGATCGCGGTCAGCGCTACGAGCGCTGAGAATGCTATTTTAGTCATGTTTTTTCCTTTCATTGACCTGCCGAATGGGGGGAGCAGCAGGTGCCGCAACCCCTAGGAAAAACAGACTTTCTATCGGATGAACCGATAGGCAGGGCGCCGTTCAGTTTCGGCTATTGGCAACTTTCGCCAGCCCTGCCATCAGGCAGCAACAACGAGGAATCGCCGTAGGAATAAAAGCGATAATCACTGGCGATCGCGTAGGCATAGGCTGCCATCATCCGGTCACGCCCCATCAACGCACTCACCAGCATCATCAGGGTCGATTTGGGCAGGTGAAAATTGGTCATCAGCCCATCGACCGCGCGGAACCTGTAACCCGGCGTGATGAAAATGGCGGTGTCCCCCGCGAATGGCAGGATGGTGCCATCCTCCGCCGCCGCGCTTTCGAGCAACCGCAGTGAAGTTGTGCCGACGGCGATGATCCGGCCTCCGGCAGCGCGCGCTGCGTTCAATTGCTGCGCGGTAGCGGCGCTGATACGTCCGAATTCGGCGTGCATCTGGTGGTCTGCGGTATCATCGACTTTTACCGGCAGGAAAGTCCCGGCGCCGACGTGGAGGGTCAGCATTGCCCGGCCAATCCCGCGCGCATCCAGTGCATCGACCAGCCTTTGGGTGAAATGCAGCGATGCGGTGGGCGCGGCGACCGCGCCTTTTTCCGCCGCGAACATCGTCTGGTAATCGTCCCGATCCTGCTCATCGACCCCGCGCCGCGCCGCGATATAGGGCGGTAGCGGCATCGTGCCTGCGCGGTCGAGCAGCACTTCGACAGGCTCATCGCCTTCGAACAATAGCGTGATTGAGCCATCTGGGTGGCGCGCCTCCGCCCGCGCGGTAACACCGCCGCCGAACACCAATTGATCGCCCAGCTTCACCCGCTTGGCATTGCGGATGAACGCCTGCCAGCACCGCAGATCGATCCGCTTGTGCAAGGTCGCGCCGATCCTTGCCTCACCATCAGCGCGGCGGCCTTCGAGCTGCGCGGGGATCACGCGGGTGTCGTTGAACACCAGCACATCGCCGGGGTTCAGCAGATCGGGCAGATCGCTTACCCCGCGGTCTTCGAACGGGGCATCGTGTCCGCGCACCACCAACATCCGCGCGGCATCACGCGGACGCGCCGGGCGCAGGGCAATGCGATCCGTCGGCAGATCGAAATCGAACAGGTCAACTTTCATGGCACGCGCGCCTAGCGCATTCCCGCGCAGTCGGGAACCTTCGGCAGATCAGTGGTAAAACCGCATGAGGCCCCCGCCTTCGCGGGGGATCACGCATATCATCACCCGATTGGCGCACTCAGCATGTCAGCGGAAATCGGAGCCTCTTCCACCGGCGCGGGCGGCGGTGGCGGCGGGATGTTATCGCTTGCAATCGAAGCCTGCAAAATCCGCGTCGGATCAGCCGGTGGCTCGCCCCGATTGATCGCGTCAACCGCATCGATGTTCTCAATCACCCGGCCGAAATTGGTGTAGCGCTTATCAAGGCTGAAACGCGGGTAGAACACGATGAAAAACTGGCTATTGGCGCTGTCTTCATCAGCCGCACGGGCCATCGCCAATGATCCGCGCACATGCGGCATCGGGTTGAATTCGGCCTTAAGGTCAGGAAGCTCGCTGCCGCCCTGCCCCGTGCCCGTAGGGTCGCCGCCCTGTGCCATGAAGCCATCGATCACGCGGTGGAAGACGACTCCATCATAAAATCCGCGCCGCGTCAGTGTCTTGATCCGTTCGACATGGGCAGGTGCCCAGTCGGGCATCAGGCGGATTTTGACACGCTCACCATTCGACAGGTCGAGCACCCAGATGTTTTCCGGATCAACCGATGCGTCATAGTTGATCGGTTGATAGACGCGCGGGGCGGCAACAACTTCCTCACCGTCTTCATCGGTCTCTTTTACATCGTCATCCGGCGCGGCCGCGGAGTCCCCTTCAGGTTGCTCCTGCGCAAACGCCATATGCGGCGCGGCGAACAAAAGCAGGGCGGCAAATGCAGGTTTGAGCGTGGCTGTGATCATTGTTCCATCCGAATTAGGCCCGCCGTGTAGCCACGCCCGGCTGACGTTGCAATGAATGAAGGAATGAAGCGTGACTTTGGAGGCAGGCTGTCCTCAGTAATCGCCTTTCAACCCCAATTCGCGCACTCGTGCAGCAACTTCATCGCGCACCGGCGGACTGACAAACTTGCCAATATTGCCGCCATAATTCGCGATTTCCTTGACCAGTCTGCTGGCGATGGGTTGCAGGCTGACGTCTGCCATGAGGAAGATCGTCTCGATCCGATCATTAAGCTGCCGATTCATGCCCGTCAGCTGGTACTCGTATTCGAAGTCGGTCACCCCGCGAATACCGCGGATCACGACCGAGGCCCCCTGCGCCTCAGCGAAGTCCATCAACAGGGCGTTGAAGCCGACCACCGCGACATTGCCGATCCCGAGCGCGGCAACCTCGCGCTCGACCATCGCCATACGCTCGGCATCGGAGAACATCGGCGTCTTGGCGATGTTGGTCGTGACCCCGATAATCAGGTGATCAACCAGTTTCGCCCCGCGCCGGATGATATCGGCGTGGCCCAGCGTGATCGGATCGAAGGTTCCGGGGTAAATGCCAATGCGGCGTGTCATGGTGTGGTCCTCTCTTGTGCGCTGGGCCTAGCTCTCGCGCTCAACGATGTAGCGAGCGAGCGAGCGCAGAATATCAGCCTCGGCCCCGTGTCCGGCAAGACGAACAACCGCCTGATCAACTAACGCGCGCGCCTGTTCGCGGGCTTTATCGACCCCCATCAGCGTCACGAAGGTCTGCTTGCCCTGCGCTGCATCCTTGCGCAGCGCCTTGCCCGCCTTGTCCGCATCACCTTCGACATCGAGCAGATCGTCGGCAATCTGGAACGCCAGACCAATGTCGCGGGCATAGGCGCGCAAATGGGTTCGGCCCTCTGGATGCACGCGTCCCAGAATCGCGCCCATTTCCACACTGGCGCTCAACAGCGCGCCGGTTTTCAACTGTTGCAGCCGGGTGATGCTGTGCAGATCATAGGTCACGCCCTCTTCATCGGCGGCCATGTCCATCATTTGTCCACCCGCCATGCCGTGCATACCCGACGCTTGCCCAAGCGTTGCGATCAGCTCGCTGCGGATGAACGGGTCTTCGCTGGTATCACTGCCAGCCAAAATCTCGAATGCAAGCGCGTGGAGCGCGTCTCCGGCGAGCACGGCGGTCGCTTCGTCAAAGGCTTTGTGCACCGTTGGCTTGCCACGCCGTAGATCGTCATTATCCATACACGGCAGATCATCGTGGATCAGCGAATAGACATGGATCGCCTCGATCGCCGCGCCTGCCCGCAGCGCCGCATCGCGCGATACGCCGAACAGGCTGGCGGTGCTGACAACCAGCAGCGGGCGCACCCGCTTGCCCCCGCCGATGGCAGCATAGCGCATCGCTTCAACCAGACGCGCACTGGTATCAGCGGGCACGGGCAGCAAGGCATCAAACAGCGAATCAATATCGGATTGAATGTTTGAGATCGCGTCGCTCAGCCGATCCCCGATGGCCCCCACCTGCATTACTTCAGCTTTCCGTGTCGAACGCTTGGGTGCCCGATGTGCGGCCATCAGCGGCAGTGACGATCTTCTCGATCCGCGCCTGCGCCGCATCAAGCCGCCGCTGGCACGCCGCGCGCAAAGCCTCCCCGCGTTCATACAGGCTGATCGACTGATCGAGCGGCACGTCCCCACGCTCAAGCTGCTGCACGATCCCTTCGAGCGCGGCGAGCGCCTGTTCGAAAGTCATCTGCGAGATATCCGGCCCGGCGGCTAGTGATGCGGCCAGTGATGCGTCTGGTGATGTTGTGCCCTCGTCCATACCCGCGAGCATTGACGGGACGTGCGAGCGCGGTCAAGGCTACCGATCAAGCGCGGCAAAATCGAAACAGGAAATTGCACCAATATGCTGAAGTGGATCATCGCCTATGGGACTGCGGCGGTTGCCTTTGGCGTGCTGGATGCGATCTGGCTGCGCTGGGCGTCGGGCAATCTCTATCGTCCGGTGATTGGCGATATCATGGCCAAGGATTTCAACATCGTCGCGGCAGGCGTATTTTACTTCATCTACCTTGCGGGGATGACATGGTTCGCGATCAAACCCGGCATTGAAAGCGGCACAGTGCAAGCTGCGTTGCTCAACGGCATCCTGCTCGGCGCATTGTGCTACGCCACCTTCGATCTGACATCGCAGGCTGTGTTCAAGGTCTGGGCAACGCATATCAGCGTGCTCGACATCCTCTGGGGCGCTTTTGCGACCGGCGTGGCGAGCGCGGTTGCAACATGGGTCGTCCTGCGTTTCGCGCCCGCCTGATATGTTCATCGGTCACTTCGCCCCGGCGTTTATCGCCGCCGCTGTCAGCCCGCAAAGCCCGCGGCTGGGAACGCTATTTGTTGCCGCGCAACTGGTTGACTGGGGTTTTTTCGCGCTAGCGTTGATCGGTGTGGAAAAGTTGCGGGTCGATCCCGAGGCGAGCGTGATGGTGCCGCTCGATCTTTACCATATGCCCTATACCCATAGCCTGATTGGGGCCGGGATCTGGGCGCTGGCGTGCCTTGCTGTGGTGGCGATCCTGCACCGCAATGTGTTTGCCGGACTGATGGCGGGGCTGGTGGTGGTATCGCACTGGCTGCTTGATTGGGTGGTGCACGTGCCCGATCTGACGCTGAACGGGCAACCACCCAAATTCGGGCTGGGGTTGTGGGATTATCCGTGGGTGGCGATCCCGCTCGAACTCGCGCTGACTTTGGGCGCATTCGCATTCTATCTGCGCCGCACGCGCGGGCCTGCGGGGCCGCCAGCGGTGTTGCTGGGCGTGTTGCTGCTGCTTCAGGCGGTCAACTGGTTTGGCCCCCACCCCGAAGCGGCAGGCCCGTTCCTGTTTGTGCAAGCGTTGATTGCGTTCGCCATTCTGACCGCGTTGGCGGCCTGGGTGGGGGAGAATCGCTGGCTCAAGAAACGCGGCGACTTGGCCTTCGCGCTCCAGTAATCTAGGGCGCTGCGCAAGGAGCCCCAGCATGACCGCAATCACCCCCGAAATCGTCGAACAGCACGGCCTTTCGCCGGAGGAATATGCACGAGTGCTCAGCGCGCTGGGGCGAGAGCCGAACCTTGTCGAACTCGGCATTTTTTCGGTGATGTGGTCTGAACATTGCAGCTACAAATCGTCGCGCCTGCATCTGAAGAAACTCCCCACCGAAGCGCCTTGGGTGATCTGCGGGCCGGGCGAAAACGCGGGCGTGATCGACATCGGGGACGGGCCTGATGGACAAAAGCTGGCGGCGATCTTCAAGATGGAGAGCCACAACCACCCCAGCTACATTGAACCCTATCAGGGCGCGGCGACCGGGGTGGGCGGCATTCTGCGCGATGTCTTCACCATGGGCGCGCGCCCGATCGCCAATGCCAATGCACTGCGGTTCGGGCGGCCCGAACATCCCAAGATGAAACATCTGGTGCAGGGCGTGGTCGCGGGAATCGGCGGCTACGGCAACTGCGTCGGCGTGCCGACAGTGGCGGGGGAAACCAATTTCCACCCCGCCTATGATGGCAATATCCTGGTCAACGCGATGACCGTCGGCGTCGCCAATGCTGACAAGATTTTCTATTCCGCCGCCACCGGGGTCGGCAATCCGATTGTCTATGTCGGTTCCAAGACCGGGCGTGACGGGATCCACGGCGCAACCATGGCCAGCGCCGACTTTGGCGACGATACCGAGGCCAAGCGCCCCACGGTGCAGGTTGGCGATCCCTTCACCGAAAAGCTGCTGATCGAAGCCTGCCTCGAACTGATGGCGACCGATGCGATTGTCGCGATTCAGGATATGGGCGCAGCGGGCCTCACCTCCTCTTCGGTCGAAATGGCCACCAACGGCAAGGCTGGCATCCGGCTCGACATGAACATGGTGCCCTGCCGCGAAGCAGGCATGACGCCGTATGAAATGATGCTGAGCGAAAGCCAGGAGCGGATGCTCATGGTGCTCAAACCCGGCAAGGAACCAATGGCCGAGGCGATCTTCCGCAAGTGGGAACTTGATTTCGCGGTGATCGGCGAAGTTACCGATACCGGACACATGGTGCTTGAATTCAATGGCGAAGTCGTGTGCGACATCCCGCTCGGCCCGCTTGCCGCTGATGCGCCGCTGTATGACCGGCCTTATCTCTCCAAAGAAGAATACAAAGTCTGGGCCGGGGTCAAACCGCTCGCCGAAGTGCCCGCCAGCGATGATATCGCGGCTGACCTGCTGGCGATGATGGGCTCGCCCGATCTCGCCTCGCGCCGCTGGATTGCCGAGCAATACGATTCGCAGGTGGGCGGCGATACGCTCCAGACCGGCGGCGATGCGGGCGTGGTGCGGGTGCATGGGACGGGTAAGGCGCTCGCCATCACCACCGATTGCACCCCGCGTTACGTGTTTGCCGATCCCTACGAAGGCGGCAAGCAAGCCATTGCCGAGGCCTACCGCAATCTGTGCGCAGTTGGCGCGCGGCCGTTGGCGGTGACCAATTGCCTCAACTTCGCCAATCCGCAGCGCCCCGAAATCATGGCGCAGATCGTCCACGCCCTCGAAGGCATGGGCGATGCCTGCCGCGCGTTGGATTTCCCGATCGTGAGCGGCAACGTCAGCCTCTACAACGAATCGAAGGCGACCGGCGGCGGCTCTGCGATCCTGCCCACCCCGGCGATTGGCGGGGTCGGCATCATCAATGATCTGTCAAAGATGATGACGATGCATTTCAAACAGGCAGGCGATGCGATCTATCTGGTCGGGCCGGAGTTCTGGGCCAAGCCCGATCCGACCCGCTCGCATCTGGGGCAGTCGCTATGGCTGCGCTTGATCAAAGGCCGCGAGGAAGGCCGCACCCCGCCGACTGACCTGACCATCGAGCGCAATGCCGGCGCGATCATCCACGAATTGATCGCCGATGGGCTGGTCAATGCGGTGCATGATCTCAGCGATGGCGGGCTGGCAGTGGCGCTGGCCGAAATGGCGCTGGCGGGCGGGATTGGTGCGGACGCCGATCTGGCGGGCAACCCCGATTACACCCCCGCGCAGTGGTGGTTTGGCGAGGATCAGGGCCGCTATCTCGTGACGGTGCCCGATGTCGAAGCGTTGAACGCGGCGCTCGCCAAGGGCACACGCGACGAAGACACCGCGCAGATTGGCTTCCAGCGCATCGGCACGGTTGGCGGCGATCATGTGCTGGGCGTGCCGCTCAACGAATTGCGCGCGGCGAACCAGCGGTTTTTTGCAGAATGGATGGAGGGGTAAGAACTGTATCCTCGACCGCTTGCGGAGCGACCGGAGCGCCGCTTATGCAGCGACCAATTCGCCCTCGTCCCGCTTGGTGGCGAGCAGATCATAGGGGTCAATCCCCTCGGCCTGCCAGATGCGGTGACATTCGCGATATTTGGTCGGCTGCGGGATGCGCAAGCTTGCGCGGACATCCTCGAGCGGGCGGGTCAGCAATTCGCGGATCGGCTGCGCCATCAACGACGGCGCGCCCTTGCCAGTGCGATGCGCCTGACGCACGGCCCCAAACACCGGGGCATCGCTGCCCTTCACCATCTTCTTGATATTGGCCGCGCCCGCATAGCCAATCAGCAGGTGCCCCTGACTGGGTGATTGGCCGTGCGTGAACAGCAGCACACATTGTTCGCCCAAGGCATCGCGGCCATAGCCGGTCAGCACGTGGAACAGATCATGCGTGTCGCGCGAACGGTTGATGAACCATTCGACCAGATCGGGATATCTGGGCCGCCCGAGCCGATCGGATTCGGCCACCAGACCCGCTGCAGACAGGCCTTCGGACTCCATGAAATCGCAATAGGCGTGGGCCAGACTGCCCTTGGCAGTGCGCCTCAACGTCGCGTGATCGTCAAGGATTTCAGGCAGGTTCGGTTCGGTGCTGCGCAGGTGTTCGCCGTGTGGCGACATGGTGAAATCACGCACGCGTTCCATAAACCCGCGCGATGGCAGCGATTCGAAAATCTTGAAGACAAGGCTGGTGTCTTCCTTGTCCTTCAGCAGCGCCTGAAAACTGCGCACCGCGCGCAGCGGGCGATATTGCGCCTGCGGGCGATCAGGGTGCCGCAAAACGGTGCCATCAGCAGCGAAGATATTGCTGTATTTGTCTGAAGATGCGGTCATTTGCGGTCTGTTCCTGCGGGTCAGTTATTGCGAGCTATCGATACAGACTGCCAGAGCCTGCTTACATTTGTGTAAATAACAGATTCGCGTCTTGTATCAAAACCCTTTTTGCACCCCATGCCGACGCGCCCCCGAAATCAGACCGCCCGCCAGTCAGAGCGGGGAATGCCGAGCAGGCTCAGCACCGCAGTCAAATCACCGCGATCGACCCGGCCATTGGCAGCACTGCGCGCCTTGGGTTTGGCGCGGTAGGCAAAGCCGTAGGTCGCGGCCGCGATCAGCGGGATATCATTGGCGCCGTCACCGGTGGCCAGACTATGCGCGCCCTCACCCATCGCCGCCAGTTCGTCGCGCAAGACAGCTGCCTTGACCGCGCTATCGGTGATCGGGCCGATCAGCCCGCCGGTGAGCCTGCCGCCTTCAACCGCCAATCGATTGCCCACCACCCGTTCAAACCCCAGCATTTCCGCGACCGGGTCAGCGAAATGGTGAAATCCGCCCGTCACCAGCACCGTTCGCGTGCCCAGCGCCGCCAGCGTTGCGACCAGCGTGGCCGCACCCGGCGTTGGCGTGATCCGCTCGGCAAGGCACTTGCGAATCGCGCTTTCATCGAGCCCTTCGAGCAAGGCGACCCGTTCGCGCAGCGCCGCCTCGAAATCGATCTCGCCCTGCATCGCGCGTTCGGTAATCGCGGCGATCTGCGGTTTGATCCCGGCGTAATCGGCCAGTTCATCGATGCATTCCTGCCCGATCATGGTCGAATCCATGTCGGAAACGAACAGGCGTGGCACCATAATCGGGGCATCGCTGACCAGCATATCGGCAGGCGCAAACACTTGATCAATCGCGCCCAGCACCGCCGCCGCGTCGCCGCCATCAAACTGCAATTCCAGCACATTTCCGCCGTCGGCTGGCAATGCCGCGGCGGTGAGCGGCATCCCGGCCTCTGCCAATTGCACAGCCAGCGTATCGAGACGCGTTTCACATTCGTCCGTCTCTGCTATCAGCCGCGCAATGAGCATTCTGTCTTCTCCATCAGCACCGGTCGCGCTCATCGCAGGGCCGACCGCCAGCGGCAAGAGCGCGATTGCAGTCGCCCTCGCCCATCGTCTCGCACAGGCCGGGCGGCGCGGCGTGGTGATCAACGCCGACAGCGCGCAGGTCTATGCCGATCTGCGCGTCCTGTCCGCCCGCCCCTCCGATGCTGAGATGGAGGGCGTCGAACACCGCCTGTTCGGCGCGTGGGACGGGGCAGAGGCGTGTTCGGCAGCGGCGTGGGCCGCGCGCGCCAAGGCCGAAATCGAAGATTGCCATGCGGCGGGCGCGGTGCCCATTCTGGTCGGCGGAACCGGGCTGTATCTCAGGGTGCTGCTCGAAGGGATTGCCCCGATCCCGCCGATTGATCCCGATGTGCGTGCGATGGTGCGCGCCCTGCCCGATGATGGCGCTTACAAGCTGCTCCAGATCGAAGACCCGTTGCGCGCCACCGAACTTGCACCGGCTGATCGTCAGCGCATCGCCCGCGCGCTGGAGGTCAAGCGTTCGACCGGGGTGACGTTGGCCGATTGGCAAATGGCCAAGGCGGGCGGGATTGGCGATGATATCGACCTGCACCCGCTGGTGCTGATGCCCGACCGAACGTGGCTATATGAAAGGTGCGACCTGCGGTTCGCGGCGATGTTGCAGGCGGGCGCGGTGGCCGAGGTTGAGGCGCTGCTGGCGCGCGGGCTTGACCCCGATCTGCCGGTGATGCGTGCCATCGGGGTGCCGGAAATCGCCGCATTTCTGGCCGATCAGTTGACCCGCGAAGCGATGATTGCCGCCGGGCAGCAGGCCACCCGCAATTATGCGAAGCGGCAATTTACCTGGTTCCGGCGGCAAGTGCCCGAAGATTGGGCGCGGGCGAATATCGGCCATGAATCCGAAACTGTCGATATTGAGCCTTATTTTGCATCATTATTGCGTAATTAATGGTTGACTTATCAGATTGTAACCGATAGCGCCACCTGAAATCGGTCCGGTGCGGTCCCCTGCATCGGGCCGGTTTCTTTGTTAAGGCCGCGCCCCTCGCCGCTAAATCACGCGCATCGCAATGGAGTTTCCCGTGTCTGCCTCGCCAAATTCTGCATCATCGCCGCCCGCCCCCCTCAGCGGCGCGGCCATTCTGGTGCAGAGCCTGGTCGAACAGGGGGTCGAATTCGTGTTCGGCTATCCGGGCGGCGCGGTGCTGCCGATCTATGATGAGCTGTTCGGCGATGCCCATGGGCCGGGGCATATCCGTCACATCCTTGTCCGCCACGAAGCGGGCGCAGTCCACGCGGCAGAAGGTTACGCCCGCGCCACGGGCAAGCCCGGCGTTGTGCTGGTCACATCCGGCCCCGGCGCGACCAATGCGATCACCGGAATCGCAGATGCGTGGATGGATTCGATCCCGCTGGTGGTGATCACCGGCCAAGTGCCAACCGCGCTGATCGGCACCGACGCATTTCAGGAAGCTGACACGGTCGGCATCACCCGCCACTGCACCAAGCATAATTATCTGGTCAAAGACCCGGCTGATCTGGCCGCGACGATCAAGGAAGCGTTCCTGATCGCCACCACTGGCAGGCCCGGCCCGGTGGTGATCGATATTCCCAAGGATGTGCAGATCGCGGTGCCATCGCAGCGTCGCGCGCTGGCGCGGGCGGGCGCGCATCGTTACGCCCCGCAGACCGTCGCCCCGCCCGAACAGATTGTCGAAGCGGTCGAGATGATCGCCAAGGCAGAGCGCCCGATTTTCTATACCGGCGGCGGGGTGATCAATTCCGGGCCTGAGGCGAGCCATCTGCTGCGCCAATTGCAGGATATCACCGGCGCGCCCGTCACCTCTACGCTGATGGGGCTTGGCGCGTTTCCCTCAAAGCATCCCGATTGGCTGGGGATGCTGGGGATGCACGGCACGTTTGAAGCCAATATGGCGATGAACAAGTGCGACGTGATGGTGTGCATCGGCGCGCGGTTTGATGATCGTGTGACCGGCAGGCTCGACGCGTTCTCGCCCAACTCCAAGAAAATCCACATCGATATCGACCGTTCTTCGATCAACAAGACGGTGCCGGTCGACATGGGCATTGTCGGTGATTGCGGCACGGTGCTGGCGCAGATGATCGAGGCTTGGGGCAAACGTCAGGCGCAGGATCTGGGCGAATGGAAGGCGCGGATTGCAGGCTGGCGGGCACGCGAATGTCTTGCTTACCCCGAACGTTCGGCCAAGCATCCTGGCATGATCATGCCGCAAAAGGCGGTTGAGCGGCTCTATGCCCTCACCCACGAACGCGCGCCGATCATCACCACCGAAGTTGGCCAGCATCAGATGTGGGCGGCGCAGTATTTCGGATTTGAAGACCCCAACAAATGGCTCACCTCTGGCGGGCTCGGCACGATGGGTTACGGCCTGCCCGCCGCCATCGGCGCGCAATTGGGCCACCCCGATGCGCTGGTGATCGACATTGCGGGCGAAGCCAGCATTCAGATGAACATCCAGGAACTCGGCACCGCGTCGCAATACCGCCTGCCGGTCAAGGTGTTCATCCTCAATAACGAATACATGGGCATGGTTCGCCAGTGGCAGGAACTGACCTATGAAAGCCGCTATTCGAACTCCTATTCTGACAGCCTCCCCGATTTCGTCCGCCTAGCCGAAGCCTACGGGTGGAAAGGCATCCGCATCCACGATGAAAGCGATCTGGACGAAGGCATCGCCGCCATGCTGGCCCATGATGGCCCGGTGATGGTCGATTGTCTGGTCGCGCAGGATGCCAACTGCCTGCCGATGATCCCATCGGGCGCAGCGCATACCGAGATGATGCTGTATGGCGACGCGGTTGGCGGCACCATGGATGACGAAGCCAAGGCGCTGGTCTAGGCACCGCTTCAGGGAAAGTTTGTAGCATGAAAATCACCGAAGCAGCCTCGGAACGCCACGTGCTCGCCGTGATGGTCGATAATGAGCCGGGGATCCTTGCCAAGATCACCGGGCTGTTCACCGCGCGCGGGTATAATATCGACAGCCTGACCGTGGCCGATATTACCGAAGATCACGCGGTCAGCCGCATCACCATCGTCACCAACGGCCCGCCGCAGGTGATTGACCAGATTGAAGCGCAGCTGGAACGGCTGGTGCCGGTCCACAAAGTCACCGATCTCACCACCGCCGGGCCTCACGTTGAGCGCGAACTCGCCCTCATCAAGGTCACCGGCACAGGCGAAAAGCGCGTCGAGGCGCTCCGCCTCGCCGACATTTTCCGCGCGCGCCCCGTGGACACCACCACTGAAAGCTTCATCTTCGAAATCACCGGCCCGCCCGACAAGGTCGACAGCTTCATCGCGCTGATGCGCGAACTGGGGCTGGTCGAGGTCGGCCGCACCGGGATTGTGGGCATGATGCGCGGGGCGCAGGGGGCCTGAACAGTGCGTAAAGTTATCTGCGTTGTAGGGTTTTTATTGGTCGCTTGCGGACAGACTTCTCAAGAAGAAATCTTCAAAAAAGAGGTTGAGACTGCAATTTTACTCGATCTGAAGGATCCAGATTCGGCTCAGTTTCGCTACGGCCCGTATGACATTTTTCCCGAACTGAAACTCGCGTGCGGGGAGGTGAACTCCAAAAACTCGTTCGGCGGCTATACTGGATTTCAGCGATTTGTTTTCGACAACGGATCGATAGCCTTTCAGGAAGGCGACACTGACGTATTTGTGTCACAGCTGAATAAATGCACCGACGCCGTAAAGAGGCAAACAGAACAGACGCTCAACAACCTTGATAAAACCGATCCAGAGGCCGCAGCTAAATTGCGGACTGAAAACGAACAGACCGGAGAAACTAAGAAATGAAAGTCTACTACGACGCCGACGCCGATCTCAATCTGATCAAGCCCAAGAAGGTCGCGATCGTCGGCTATGGCTCGCAGGGCCACGCCCACGCCCAGAACCTGCGCGACAGCGGCGTGGCCGAAGTCGCCATCGCCCTGCGTGAAGGCTCGGCCACCGCGAAGAAGGTCGAGGCTGCAGGCTTCACGGTGCTGTCCAACACGGAAGCGGCCAAGTGGGCCGACCTCATCATGATCCTCGCGCCCGATGAACATCAGGCCGCGATCTGGGAGAACGACATCAAGGGCCACATGAAGCCGGGCAGCGCGCTCGCTTTCGCGCACGGCCTCAACGTCCATTTCGGCCTGATCGAACCGCCCGCCGATATCGACGTCATCATGATCGCGCCCAAGGGCCCGGGCCACACGGTCCGCAGTGAATATGTGAAGGGCGGCGGGGTGCCCTGCCTGATCGCGATCCATCAGGACGCGAGCGGTGCGGCGCATGATGTGGCGCTGGCCTATGCCTCTGCCGTTGGCGGCGGGCGTTCGGGTATCATCGAAACCAACTTCCGCGAGGAATGCGAAACCGATCTGTTCGGCGAACAGGCGGTGCTGTGTGGCGGGATCACCCACCTGATCCAGGCCGGGTTCGAAACGCTGGTCGAAGCCGGTTACGCCCCCGAAATGGCCTATTTCGAATGCCTGCACGAAACCAAGCTGATCGTCGATCTGCTGTATGAAGGCGGCATCGCCAATATGCGCTATTCGATCAGCAATACTGCCGAATATGGCGACATCACCACCGGCCCGCGCATCATCACGGCTGAAACCAAGGCTGAAATGAAGCGCGTGCTTGACGATATTCAGTCGGGCCGGTTCGTGAAGAACTTCGTGCTCGATAACCGCGCCGGACAGCCGGAACTGAAAGCCGCTCGCAAGCGTGCCGAGGCCCACCCGATCGAACAGACCGGGGCAAAGCTGCGCGCGATGATGCCGTGGATCAGCGCCAACAAGCTGGTCGACAAGGCGAAAAACTGAAAGGCCCAGCGCGGCATATTTGTGTTACATCGGGAATTGGGATTGAGAATCAACAGGAGGCCGATTCCCGATGAAACGCTTTACATTTGCCGCTACAGCCGCCGCCATCCTCGCCGTTGCAACCGGCGGCGTTGTGGCTGCGCCCGCGATCTTTGCGCAGGGCGCATCGCAAATGCCCGGCGTGCAGGACACCGCGCGCGTCACCGCAGGCACCTATGCGGTTGACCCTGCGCACACGCTGGTCGGCTGGAATGTCAGCCATTTCGGCTTCAACGATTATTTCGGCCTGTTCGGCAATATCACCGGATCAATGGTGATTGACCCGGCCAATATCGAAGCCGCGACATTTGATATTGCGATTCCGATTGCCGAAGTGACCCTCGCCAGTGAAGGCCTCAAGAACCACCTGCTGCGCCCGGGCAAGGATGGGGCTGAACCCGATTTCTTCGGCGCAGAACCGGGCATGGCCAAATTCACCTCAACCAAGGTGGTGAAGACCGGCGACACGTCGGCCAATGTGGTGGGCGACCTGACGATCAACGGCAAAACCGCGCCGGTCATGCTGGCGGTTGAGTTTGTCGGCGCAGGGGCCAACCCATTCAACAAGAAAGAAACAGTCGGCTTTCATGCCCGCGCGGTGATGGATCGCACCCAGTGGGACATCAATTACGGCGCTCCGTTTGTGGGCACGGACGTGGAACTGACCATCAGTGCCGCGTTCGAAAAGCAGTAAGCCCCCCTCGACAGCATCCCGGCAATCGGGCAGTCCATCGCGACGATGCGCCTGTCCGATTGCCACAATATCGATGATTTCCGCAGGCTGGCACAGGCGCGCCTGCCCTTCCCCGTTTTCGATTATATTGACGGCGCGGCGGATGATGAATTGACCAAGGCGCGCAACACGGCGGCGTTTGATACGGTCGATCTGGTGCCTGATGTGCTGGCGGGTGTTGGTGAAATCGACACCTCCTGCACCATCCTTGGCCGCCGTTCGGCGCTACCTCTGATGCTCTCCCCCACCGCCGTGCAGCGCGCGTTTCACTGGCAGGGTGAAACCGCCGTTGCCAAGGCAGCAGAGAAGTTCGGCCTGTGGTTCGGCATTTCCAGCCTCGCCACCCGCAGCATCGAGGAAATCGCGGCGCTGACCAGCGGGCCGAAGCTGTTCCAGCTCTATGTCCACAAGGACAAAGGGCTGAATACCCACATGATCGAACGCTGTCAGGCCGCGAAGTTCGATGCGCTGGCATTGACGGTCGACACCATCGTTTCGGGCAAGCGCGAACGGTGCCTGCGCAGCGGCTTCACCACCCCGCCGCGCTTTACCCCGGCCAGCATCATCAGTTACGCCGCCCGCCCGCGCTGGACACTGGATTATCTGCTGCGCGAAAAGTTCCGCCTGCCCAACCTCGATACTCACGTGCGCGAGGGCAGCAGCGAAGCGCTGAGCATCGCGGATTATTTCAACACCATGCTCGACACCGCAATGGATTGGGACACAGCCGCCGCGATCCGCGAACAATGGGGCGGCACCTTTGTGCTCAAGGGCGTGATGAGCGCAGGGGATGCGCGCCGCGCGGTTGAAATCGGCGCGGATGCGATCATGGTATCGAACCACGGCGGAAGGCAATTGGATGGCAGCCGTGCGCCCTTCGACCAACTTCCCGAAATTGTTGACGCCGTGGGCGGCCAGATCGAGATAATCTGCGATGGCGGCATTCGGCGCGGCACCCATGTGATGAAGGCATTGTGCAGCGGCGCGGGCGCGGCATCGGGGGGCAGGCTCTACCTCTACGCGCTGGCAGCGGCGGGTCAGGAAGGGGTCGAGCGCGCTCTAGGCATCCTCAAGGACGAGATCGAGCGCGGGATGCGGTTGATGGGCGTGACGCGGGTGGATCAGCTCACCCATGATCGACTGCGCCAGCGATAGTGCATGGTTGAATGTCATAAATGGGTAACGCAAGACGCGCTTTGACGCTGACGCCGTTTCAACAGGGAACCACCCCATGACCAGTCTTGCCGATATTCTGCGCGCCGCACCCCTCGCCCTCGCCGTCATCACGCTCGGCGCGTGCGGAAGCAATGCCGATCAGCCCGCCAATGATGCCGATAGCTTTGCCGCGCGGATTGGCAGCGGAGAGGCTGGCCCTGCCCCAGCCCCCAACCCTGCCGCGACCGTCGCGCCAACCATCGCTACGCCTCTGCCCGGAGCGGCCCCCGGCCCATTTGCTCCTGGCACGCTGACCGATCCTGCCTCGGCCAATTGCGGCGCAAATCTGATGGGGCCGTTCATTGGCAAGCTCGCCGATCAACCGACGCGGGTGGAAATCATCACCGCGCTGGGCCGCAACGACAATCTG
The DNA here is from genome assembly GCF_040547625.1 of Porphyrobacter sp. MBR-155. Taxonomy (NCBI): domain Bacteria; kingdom Pseudomonadati; phylum Pseudomonadota; class Alphaproteobacteria; order Sphingomonadales; family Erythrobacteraceae; genus Porphyrobacter; species Porphyrobacter sp. MBR-155. Next base: position 238,128 of record NZ_JBEPQB010000005.1, on the reverse strand, counting down.
CGCTTTGTCCCCTTTGGCAGCATTGGCACCGTCAACCCCGATCCCACCAACCCGCGCCTTTCGATCATGCTCGATGCGCAGAACATCATCCGCGATGCGCGCTGCGGGTAATTTGCACAGGGACAATCCCGGCTTGCACAGGCAGGGATTATCGGCAAAGAATGAAATCATGACGCGGAACGCATCGCTGCTGCTTCGACTTATGCGCCCTTGGGCGTAGGTTGCCGCGCGCACGGATGGCGCGGCGCCCTTCCCAAGGGTAACTGCCGCAGCTTTCCTATCTCTCCCGCGAAAAGCCTTTTTTCATGACCATGCTCAAAAATCCTGCCGTCAAATACTGCCCGTTCGGCCAGATCAACCTGCCCGACCGCCAATGGCCTTCGCGCCTGATTGATAAAGCCCCGCGCTGGCTTTCGACCGATCTGCGCGATGGCAACCAATCGATCATCGACCCGATGGATGCGGTGAAGAAACGCCGGTTCTTCGATCTGCTGGTCGAAATCGGGGTAAAGGAAATCGAAGTCGGCTTCCCCAGCGCTGGTGCGACCGAGTTCGATTTCATATCCGGCCTCGTCCAATCGGACGCGATCCCCGAAGATGTGATCGTTCAGGTGCTGACCCAGAGCCGCGAAGACCTGATCCGCACCAGCTTTGCCAGCCTTGCAGGCGCGCGCACCGCCATCGTCCATCTGTATAACGCAGTCAGCCCGGCATGGCGCGACATCGTGTTCCGGATGAGTAAGGACGAGGTGAAAGCCATCGCCGTAGCCGGTGCCAAGGTGATGCGCGACGAAGCCGCCCGGCGCCCGGATACAGACTGGCATTTCCAGTATTCACCCGAAACATTCTCCACCGCAGAGCTCGATTTTTCGATCGAGGTTTGTGCCGCGGTGATGGAGGTTCTGGCCCCCACGCCCGAACGCCCGATCATCCTCAACCTGCCCGCCACGGTTGAGGCGGCGACGCCCAACATCTACGCCGATCAGATCGAATATTTCGCCCGCCACCTGCCGAACAGGGAAAGCGCGGTGCTTTCCTTGCATACCCACAATGATCGCGGCACCGGGGTCGCGGCGGCGGAATTGGGGCTGATGGCGGGGGCCGACCGCGTGGAAGGCTGCCTGTTCGGCAATGGCGAGCGCACCGGCAATTGCTGCCTCGTGACAATGGCGCTTAACCTTTACACCCAAGGGGTCGACCCCGGCCTCGATTTCTCCGACATCGACCGGGTGATCGAAACGGTGACCTATTGCAACGACCTGCCCGTTCACCAACGCCACCCCTATGGCGGCGAACTGGTTTACACCGCCTTTTCCGGTAGCCATCAAGACGCGATCAAGAAGGGTTTCGAAGCGCGCGAAACCCAGAATGACGAAGGCTGGCGCGTGCCCTATCTGCCGATTGATCCGGCTGATCTGGGCCGCAATTACGAAGCGGTGATCCGCGTCAATTCCCAATCCGGCAAAGGCGGGTTCGCCTGGGTGCTGGAGAAGGATCAGGGCCTCAAGCTGCCCAAGAAAATGCAGGCCGATTTCTCGCGCCACGTGCAGCAGGTTGCGGATGAGCTGGGGCGCGAATTGAACGCCGCCGATATCTGGGATGCGTTCCGCCGTGCCTATCATGTGCAAACCCACCCCAAGCACTTCCAGCTTGTGCGCTACGAGGAAAGCCGCGCATCCGATGGCACGCGGATATTCGCCGGAACAATCGCGGTGAGCGGTCAGGAACAGAGCGTTTCGGGGCGCGGCAACGGGTTGATTTCCAGCGTGATGGGCACCCTGCGTGAAGCCTTCGGGGTGGATATCGAAGTGGTCGATTACACCGAACACGCGCTGGGAACAGGGACTGACGCGCGCGCGGCGGCTTACCTTGAATGCCGCGCGGTAGATGGCCGCACCATCTGGGGCTGCGGAATCGATGAAGACATCGCCACCGCCAGCGTGCGCGCGGTGCTTTCCGCGGCCAATGCGGCGGTTGTCACGCCCACCTCCTGATCGTCCGGCCGCTTGCGCCGCGACGATTTTGCGCGCAACTATTGCCGGGTTGACCACTGGGAGGAGAGGCCCGCGATGGAGACGCTGGAACAGGACGAGGCTGCGCCCGCCCCCGCACCGCCGCAGGTTGCAGATGATCTGGCCTGGGGCGATCTTGCCCATGCGCTTGCCGCCGGTTGGCGTGATTTTCTGGCCATGCCGCAGTTCGGCCTGTTTTTCGGCGGGGTCTATGTGCTGGCCGGCCTTGCGATTGGCTGGACAGCCTTATCGGCAAGCGAACCTGGCTGGCTGATCCCGGCGATAGCGGGCTTTCCGCTGATAGCGCCGTTCATCGCGGTCGGCTTTTACGAGGCAAGCCGCAGGCGGGAACTGGCAGAGCCGCTGTCGTGGCGCGCAGTGTTCGGCGCGCTCAGGGGCCACGGTGATGAACAGATTCTGTCGATGGGGGTGATCGTATTCGTCGCCTTTTCGTTCTGGATGATCGTGGCGCACGGCATCTTTGCGGTGTTTATGGCGGAAAGCGGAATGGGCGGCGAATCGATAGCGGCGCTCGTCACCCCGGCGGGGCTGATGATGCTGGCGGTGGGCAGCGCGGTCGGCGCGGTGATGGCCTTTGCCTTTTACGCGATGACGGTGATCAGCCTGCCGATGCTGGTGGAACGCCAGGTCGATTTCCTCACCGCGATCATTGCCAGTTTCAAGGTGGTGCGCAGCAATTTTGCCGTGATGATCGGCTGGGCGGCGATTATCGCCGCGCTGTTGTTTGCGGCGATGGTGCCGGTATTCCTCGGCCTGCTGGTGGCGTTACCCGTGCTAGGCCATGCCACTTGGCATATTTATCGCCGCGCCGTGATCTGATTTCCTACCACAGCCCGCGCCGTTATAGAATGGGGCATGACGCAGCGCCTTTTTCACCTTAGGGATGACCAAAATCACTGGCGCGGGCGCGCTTGGGCGGGGCATATGGCAGGGCCGCTTTTTACGGCCAGGACTGTGTCACATGTGTCTCCAACACACTGCGTGTGCGCCGGGCAAGGGAGAGAGCAATGACACCTGCGAATCGCAACGCCGAGGATATCCTCGAACCCGATTTGGCGATCATCGACCCGCACCACCACCTGTGGGATCTGCGGCCGATGATCCCGATGTTTCCCGAGCCGCACCATCCCTTTATCGCCACACTGGTCGATAATGCGCACTACACCTTCGATCAGCTCAACGCCCACCTCGCCAGCGGGCACAACATCATCGGCACGGTCTTCATGGAATGCGGCGCGTTTTACAACGCGGCCTATGGCGATGCGTTGAAGACGGTGGGTGAGGTGGAATTCGTCAATGGTGTCGCGGCGCAATCGGCGAGCGGGCTGTATGGGCCGGGCCGGGCCTGCGCGGGGATTATCGGCCATGCTGATCTGACGCTGGGAAGCGGCGCGGGCGAAGTGCTCGACGCGCTCACCACGGTCGCCCCGCACCGGTTCCGGGGCATCCGCCATCAAGGCGCGTGGGATGCTGACCCGCAGGTGCTCGGCCCGCCATTCCATGCACCGCAAGGGCTGTACCGGGACGCGACCTTTCGCGCAGGGTTTGCCGAACTGGGCAAGCGCGGGCTGACGTTTGATGCCTGGGTGCTCGAACCGCAGCTACCTGACGTGATCGATCTGGCGCGCGCCTTTCCCGATCAGCCGATCTGCCTTGACCATTGCGGAACGCCGTTGGGGGTGGCGGCTTACAAGGGCAGGCTGCACGAAAGGTTCGACATCTGGCGTCGCCATATCCACGAGCTTGCACAATGCGAAAACGTGGTGGTCAAGCTTGGCGGGCTGGCGATGGCGTTCTGCGCCCTGCCCGAAGATGGCCCGGCAGCAGGCCACGGGTCGGAACACCTCGCCGCCTTGTGGCGTCCCTATATCGAAACCTGCATCGAAGTCTTCGGGCCGCACCGCGCGATGTTCGAAAGCAACTACCCGGTCGATTACTGGGGCGCGGACTATGCGGTGCTGTGGAACGCCTTCAAACGCCTCACCCGGTCAGCCAGCGCGGACGAAAAGGCTGCGCTGTTTGCGGGGACAGCGGCGCGGTTTTACGGGATCGAAGACCTGCTCGCCTGACGCGCAAGCTCTTTTCCAAATTGCTACTTGGCAGCCCCGCAACCGGCGTTAGAGACGGGGCCTGCAAGAATTACGTTTTCAGGAGAAACCGATGCCGCTTCCCGCCCCGTTTGATTGCCTGCGTCTTCCGCTGATCGGATCGCCGCTGTTCATCGTTTCCGGGCCGGAACTGGTTATCGCGCAATGCAAGGCCGGGATTATCGGCAGTTTCCCCGCGTTGAACGCCCGCCCGCAGACGTTGCTGGATGAATGGCTGCACCAGATCACCGAGGAACTGGCCAAGCATAACCGGATGCACCCGGATCGCCCGGCTGCGCCATTTGCGGTCAACCAGATCATCCACAGAACCAATGACCGGGTCGAAGCCGACATGGCCACCTGCGAAAAATGGCAGGTGCCGCTGGTTATCACCTCACTCGGCGCGCGTGAGGAGATTTTCCAGGCGGTGCGCAACTGGGGCGGGATCACGATGCACGACGTGATCAACAACCGCTTCGCCATGAAGGCGATCGAAAAAGGTGCCGACGGGTTGATCCCGGTCGCCGCCGGGGCTGGCGGTCACGCGGGCGCGTTGTCACCCTTCGCCTTGATGCAGGAAATCCGCGAATGGTTTGATGGGCTGGTGGCCTTATCGGGCGCGATTGGGCACGGGGCGAGCATTCTTGCGGCGCAGGCCCTGCGCGCTGACTTTGCCTATGCCGGAAGCGCCTTCATCGCCACCAAGGAAGCCAACGCCACCGAAGATTACAAGCAGGGCATCGTCGAAGGTTCGTCAGAAGGCATCATCTACTCCAACCTGTTTACAGGCGTGCACGGCAATTACCTGCGCTCATCGATCGAAAAAGCGGGGCTTGATCCTGACAACCTGCCCGAAAGCGATCCCAGCAAGATGAACTTTGGCAGCGGCGGCAACACCAAGGCCAAGGCGTGGAAAGACATCTGGGGTTCGGGCCAAGGCATCGGCCCGATCAAGCAGGTCGGCAGCGTTGAAGACCTCGTCGCCCGGTTTGAACGCGAATACCACGCCGCCAAAGCGCGGATGCTGGCCAATTCGGATTATACCGCGTGGGCCGCGCTCATCGAAGCTGCGGAATAGGCGGCTATTTCGCCAGCCACAGCGCCTCGGCCATTGTGTCGAGTTCGCTGAAGTCAAATCCGGTGCCGAGCGGGTCGTTGCGACTGAGCATCACCCGTCGGCGTTCGGCCAGCAATTGCCGTCGCAGCGCGCCTTGCAGCACGCGCAGACGCAGCAATGCTTCGGTCAGCGCCAAATCGGCATCCTGATGGCGCAGGTGTGACCAGCGCTCCTCAATCCGCCCGACCCGCGCCATCACCACTTCATTGTAACGCCGGTGCGGCCCGCGATGCAGCGGCATCCCGGTGCGGATCGCCGCCCGTTCTGTTGCTGGCAGCAACAGTCCATTGGCGCGGAAATCTTCAAACCCGACGCGGCTTCGCCCGACGGCTTCGAACAGCCCTCCGAAACACCGACGCGACAATAACTGCCGCGGCAGCAGGTGATGGCGTTGCAGGCCGGGGTCATATCCCGCCGTACCGGGACAATTGACCGAGCGAAAAGCAATCACGGCAGTGGAAGCGGTGCGACCCAAAGCCTTCATCTATTCGCGCCGCACTATGATCAGCGCGGGATCGCGCGAAGGGCGTAGCACTAACCGGGTTCCGTCGGGCGCGATGATCCGTTCATCGTTGTCCAGTCTGCCTGCGAGCACAAACTGGTTCACGAGCCGGATCCCGAGCCGCGTTGCTGCCACCCGGTCGGCGCTCAAAGGCGGTTCAATCCGCAGTTCCTGTCCGATCCAGAAATCGAGCCCTACGCTGTGCAGCGCACCATCCGCGCTTTGGGCAAAGGCAGTGAGGCCGAGCGCGGGAAACGGCCCGCCATCAAGCCATGCGGAAATGACCGATTCGAAAAACCGCCGCCCGATTGCGCTGCGCGACGGGGCCCAGCACACCGCCGCAAGATCATCGAAACACAAGGCCAGATCACGCGCCAGCGCCAGCATCGCCCGCACCACCGGTAAGCTGCGCCCACCAGCCGCAATATGCGGCCCCGGTATAACCGAAAGCGCATCGTAGCTGGCAGCGGTTGGCATTTCAGCCAGATCAAAACGATGTTCGATGACCGGGAAAGCGCCTGGCTGACCGGGGGCAAGTCCGCTGAGATCAAAGGTCAGGCCGTCACACAATAATTCAGCCCAAACCATCTGATCGGGCCAAGCCGCCGCATCCAGCAGATCATCATCACTGATAGGGTCATGGCTGAGGTCAACCGCTTGCTGGCGCGCGGCAAACGCCCTGATCGCATCGCAACTGGGCCGTTTGCCCTTGGCAAACAGCAGGTGCAATTGTGTGATATCGGCACGCTGCGACTGTGAAATTGTCCAGCCCCCTATTCTAACGCGCCCGAAAGAGCCAAAATACTTTCATCAACTTAGGCGAGTTTACAGCCCATCGTCGAGTCCTCAATCAGCAGACATATCCCGTTTTGGATCAATCGCTAAAACACGCCAAGACGCAAGCCCTCAGCCAAGGCCTCCCCCATTTCATGACACTGTTGCAGAACCTCGTCCGGCACCTGTTTCGGCGCGGCGATGGCCTCGGGCGTTTGCGCGTCAAGGTTCACGATCAATGGCTCAGCTACCCGGCGCAGACGCCATCCGGTCGCGATCCGGTCAATCTGGCGCTGCGCCCCCTCCCCATCCGAACCAGCGGCGATCAGCGTGGCATAGGGCCGCCCTTCGATCCGACCGAGCACCGGGTAATAGGCGCGATCAAACATTTCTTTCATCAGCCCGCTCATGCTCGCGAGGTTTTCTGGGCAACAGAAAATGTAACCATCGGCCGACAGCAACATTTCGGGCAATGCGTCAGCGGCAGTCACCAGCAACCCGGTCGCGCCCGCGCCCTCAGCCACCGCGCGCGCCATCGCCGCACTTGCGCCGGTGCGGCTGTGCCAGATGATCAGCAGGCTGGGCGCGGTGTTTGATGACATGGCGCAAGACTTCCCCGCACGCCTGTCGATTGTCAATCGCATCCGCCTGTCGGTTGTGCGGGGATTGGGCTAGGAAGCAGGCATGGCCACTATTTCCCAACCATCCCCCGCGCTCGCCCCCGTGCTTGGCGTCACGTCATCGCTTTCGGGCAAGGCGTGGCGGTGGCGCGGCGGCAATATGGAGCTGGATGACGGGCAGGCAGCAAGCGCGCACGGGCTGGATCGCACGATCCTCGATCAATTGCTGCTGACCCGCGGTGTGGCCGACGATGATCTGGAACGCCACGCCCGCCCGACCATGCGCGCGTTTCTGCCCGATCCGTCGGTCTTCCGCGACATGGACACCGCCGCCGAACGCCTCGCGCAGTGCGTCATCACCGGCGAGCAGGTGACGATCTACGGCGATTATGATGTCGATGGCGCCACCAGCGCGGCGTTGCTGGTCGAACTGCTGGGGCAATTGGGGCACACGGCGGGCTATTACATCCCCGACCGCCTGCTTGAAGGTTACGGCCCCAGCGGCGAAGCGCTGGTCAAACTAGCCGAAAGCGGTTCGCGGCTGATCGTCACGGTCGATTGCGGCGCTATGGCGCATGAAGCGCTGGGCATGGCGCGGGATGCGGGGGTGGATGTGATTGTGGTCGATCACCACAAATGCTCGGCCGACCTCCCGCCCGCCGCCGCGCTGGTCAATCCCAACCGGCTTGATGAAAGCGACGTGGGCGCGGCGCACGGCCATCTGGCGGCGGTGGGCGTGGCCTTTCTGCTTGGCATTGCGCTGGTGCGGAATTTGCGCGCCAAGGGCTGGTTTGCTGATCGGGCTGAGCCTGATCTGATGGGGCTGCTCGATCTGGTGGCGCTGGGAACCGTGGCCGATGTCGCCGCGCTCCACGGCCTCAACCGCGCATTTGTGGCGCAGGGACTGAAAGTGCTCGCCCGGCGCGACCGGATCGGGATGGCGGCGCTGATGGATGCAAGTCGCCTTACCCGCGCACCGCAGGCCAGCGATCTCGGCTTTTCACTCGGCCCGCGGATCAACGCGGGCGGGCGGATTGGCGAATCGACTTTGGGTGTGCGGCTGCTGACCACCACTGATCCAGACGAAGCCCGCGCCATCGCCGCGCAGCTCTCTCAGCTGAACGAAGAACGGCGCGCAATCGAAGCCGAGGTGCAGGAAGCCGCCGAAGCGCAGCTTGCCGGGCAGCACAATATGGCGGTGCAGGTATTGTCAGGCCACGGCTGGCATCCCGGCGTGATCGGGATTGTCGCGGGGCGGATCAAGGAAAAGACCGGCAAACCGGCGGTGGTCATCGCGCTCGATGATGCGCAGGGCAAAGGCTCGGGCCGGTCGATCAGCGGCGTTGATCTGGGCGCGGCGATCATTGCGGCGCGTGAGGCGGGATTGCTGGTCGCGGGCGGTGGTCACGCGATGGCGGCGGGGTTGACGATTGATCCTGCCCGGCTCCCCGATTTTGCCGAATTCCTCGACACGCGGTTGGCGCGCGATGTCGATCATGCTCGCGCCGGTCAGGCGATGCTGCTCGATCTGGCGCTGACCCCCGGCGGGCTGACCCCTGAACTGGTTGAAACGCTGGAGGCTGCCGGGCCATACGGGGTCGGCTGGCCCGCCCCACGCATTGCGGTTGGGCCGGTGCGGATCATCAAGGCGGACATCGTCGGCAAGGATCACCTGCGGTTGATCGCGTGCGGCATGGACGGGCGCAGTTTCAAGGCGATTGCCTTTCGTGCGGGCGAAACTGAAATGGCGCAAACCCTGCTTCACCGCAGCAATGGGCGGCGTTTTCACCTTGCGGGCCGCGTGAAGCTTGATGACTGGGGCAACCGTCCGGCGGCTGAACTGCATCTTGAAGACGCCGCTTTCGCCGATTGATCGCAGCGGTGGGTGTTTTTCCGCGCGGGCAACCAAACGGGACTTGACCGACCCCATCCACCCCCCTAAGTGCGCGCTCTCGCAACCGAGATGGCCCCTTCGTCTAGCGGTTAGGACGCGGCCCTTTCACGGCTGAAACACGGGTTCGATTCCCGTAGGGGTCACCACTTCCGTTGCGGATGAACAGGGCGGCAGGCTTAGGCTTGGCCGCCCTTTTTCATGTCCGCGCCTAATCTGTAGCGCGCCTGCTTCCCACCACCCGCGCAAGGTTGTAAGGGGGCTCTCATCATGGGCAGCGGCCAGAACATCCCGATCGCCGGCATCCTGCTCGCGGCTGCTACCTTTGTGGCTATGCTGTTGACCGGGGTCGATCCGGTGATTGCCTTGGCAGTGGTGGCAGTCTGGGTTGGCTCGCTGCTGGTGGCCGGGGGACGACCGCCCGAACCACCCAAGGTCAAGGTGAAGCCAAGCGTCACGGTCGATTCGATTCGCGACCTGATCGAAAATTCTTCCACCCCGCTGCTGATTACCGAACGCAGCACCATCGCCATCGCCAACCGTGCCGCGCGCAAGCTTTTGGGCCCGCATGTTATCGGCCAGGACGCCCGCGTTGCGCTGCGCCAGCCCGAAGCGGCATCGCTGCTCAACGAAAACCGGGAAGGCGAGGCGATTGTTCGCGGGCTCGTGCGGCGCGGCGATATCTGGCAGATCAACCGGCAGGCAATCGATGATCGGCTGGCGATGCTGGAATTCATAAGCCAGACGGCCGAGGCCGATATCAGCCGCGCGCACACCGATTTCGTCGCCAATGCCAGCCACGAATTGCGCACGCCGTTGGCCGCGATTCTGGGCTATGTCGAAACCCTGCGCGAAGGCGATGGCGGCATTGAAACCACCACCGCGCAAAAATTTCTCGGCATCATCGAACGCGAAGCGCAACGTATGCAGGCGCTGGTCAGCGATCTGATGAGCCTGTCACGGGTCGAGGCGGAAAAGCATGATCTGCCGACCGAGCGGATCGACCTGCTTCCGCTGGTTGAACGCGCCGCTCGCGACGCTGCCGGATCGAACCGCAGCGATCGATTGCAGATGGAATTGCACGCTGACGTTTGCGTTTTGGGCGATCGCCAGCAGCTAGAGCAGGTGGTGCGAAATCTCGTCGACAATGCGCTTAAATACGGTGCTCCTGACAAGCCGGTCACTGTGGCGCTCGATCTGGGGCAGGCTGGCCACGCGCGGATTACGGTGGCCGATCAGGGCGAAGGTATTGCGCCTGAACAGATCCCGCACCTGACCCGCCGGTTTTACCGCACAGATCCGGGGCGCAGCCGCGCGTCAGGTGGCACCGGGCTAGGCCTCGCCATCGTCAAGCATATCGTGGAACGCCACCGTGGACGGCTCGACATCACCAGCGAACTTGGCGTAGGCACAAGCGTGGTGTTGCGGATTCCTGTGGCCGAACCAGAACCGGAACCGGACGCCGAAAATTACGCCATTCATGACAATGATGTAACCCCGCACGAAGCTGAAACCCAACAACTGTCATAGTAGTGTCTTATTTCTTCAACATGCGCTGGGCATGACATAATCGCTGGGGCTTCGCGGCTGTGCCAGCTCGTTTCAATAAATTGCGCACCCCGTGCAGGAACCACAGGTCTGATTGATGTCGCCGATCACGTTGATCCTGATTGCTATGGGGCTAGGCCTTGCAGGTTGGCTTTCCGGCCGGGCCAAGGCGTGGAGCTTCCAATCGAGTGACCCGGCGCTGCGCTCAGCCTCGCGTCCGGTCTATCATGCCTGGTATGTCGCATTGTGGGTGGTGATCCCGGTTCTGGCATTCATCACCATATGGTCGGTGCTGGCGCCGCAACTGGTGATGCAATCAGTGCTGGCGTCGCCCGCCGCGGCCCAGCTTCCCGCCTTCGGGTTTGAACGCGACGCGTTTATCGGCGAAGCGCGCGCGGTGGCGCAGGGCACTGCGCCGGCAGTTTTCAATGTCGAGGCCGAAGCACTGGTCGCCCCGTTCAGGGAGGCGATCAGCCGCTACAAGATCATCGGCATAATCGTGACTGTGCTGATTGCTCTGGCTTGCGGCGGGCTTGCCTTCCTGCGGCTGCGCCCCGATTTCCGCGCCCGCACCCGGGTTGAACGCACGGTGATGATGATCCTGCTGCTGGCCTCGCTGGTGGCGATCCTTACCACGCTGGGCATTTTCGGCAGCCTGGTGTTTGAAACCTTCCGGTTTTTCACCTTCGTTTCACCGGTGGATTTCCTGTTCGGCACTTTCTGGGGGCCGGATACGATGGTCAGCCCCGAAGCGACCGACCCTTCGCGTTATGGCGCGGTGCCATTGTTCTGGGGGACGATTTTCATTGGCGCGATCATTGCGATGATCGTGGCGATCCCGCTTGGCTTGATGAGCGCGATCTACCTTACCCAATATGCCCACCCGCGCGTGCGCAGCTGGGTCAAGCCGTTGCTGGAGATTCTCGCCGGGGTGCCGACGGTAGTTTATGGCTATTTTGCCGCGCTGACGCTGGCTCCGATGATCCGCGATGCCGCCGTCGCAATCGGCATCACCAGCGCCTCGACCGAAAGCGCGCTGGCGGCCGGTATTGTCATGGGGGTGATGATCATTCCCTTCGTATCATCGATGGCAGATGATTCGATGGCGGCCGTTCCCGGTGCGATGCGCGATGGCAGCCTGGCGATGGGGGCGACCAAGTCCGAAACCATCCGCAGGGTGCTGTTCCCAGCTGCCCTGCCCGGCATTGTTGCCGGGATCATGCTGGCGGTCAGCCGCGCGATTGGTGAAACCATGATCGTGGTGATGGCAGCATCGCCTGCCGCCAATCTCACCGCCAATCCGCTTGAACCAATGTCGACCGTGACGGTGCAGATCGTCAAGCTGCTGACCGGCGAACAAAGCACCGATCACCCCGCCACGCTCAGCGCCTTTGCCTTGGGATTTGTGCTGTTCATGGTGACACTAGCGCTGAACTTCATCGCCCTGCGCGTCGTCAAGCGTTTCCGCGAGGCCTACGAATGAGCAGCATTGTCCTCCCCACGTCAGACGTGAATGCCGATTCCTCGCGGCCAACGCGCACACCCACGTTCGAAAAACGGCTCGCCAAGCGGTACCGTGATGAACGCAACTTCCGTCTGCTCGGCCTTGCTGCTGTCGGGTTTTCGGTGGCGGTTCTGGTGTTCCTGCTCGGCAATATGCTGGTGAACGGAATCGGCGGGTTCCAGCGCGCCGAACTCGCTGTCACCATCGACTTTCCCGAAAGCGGAATAAGCGGCGATGCAGTATCGCTGACGGCGCCCAGCGCGACGCAGACGCTCGAAATGCAGGGCCTGCCCGATGTGGTGGCGTTCTATGCCGAACAGCAACTTGGGCCGGATGCAGCCGCTGAGCTGTCATCGGAAGGCTGGCGTGATCTGGCCGCCGCGCTGGCCGCCGATCCCACGCTGATTGAACGCAGCGCGACGTTTCAACTGGCGTCTTCCTCGGCGCTGGCGGCCGGAATGCGGGGTGAAGGCCCACTGGAAATGCAGGCATTGGCTGCACGGTTGGTGAACGAAGGTAAGCTTGCGCGGAATTGGGACTGGGGCTTCCTCGCCCGTTCGGATGCGACCAGTCCGCAGGCGGTGGGCATATGGGGGGCGCTCAAGGGCACCATGCTGACGATGTTGGTCACGCTGGTGCTGGCCTTCCCGATCGGGGTGCTGTCAGCGCTTTACTTGGAAGAATACGCGCCCAGAAACCGCTGGACCGACCTGATCGAAGTGTCGATCAGCAATCTGGCTGCTGTGCCATCGATCATCTTCGGCTTGCTTGGCCTCGCGATCTTCCTTTCGCTGTTTCCCAACCTGCGTTCCGCCCCGCTGATCGGCGGGATGACGCTGGCACTGATGACAATGCCGGTGATCGTGATTTCGGGGCGCAACGCGATCAAGGCGGTGCCACCGTCGATCCGCGACGGCGCGCTGGCGATTGGCGCTTCGCCGGTGCAGGTGGTGTTCCATCATGTGCTGCCGCTGGCGATGCCGGGGATGCTGACAGGAACGATCATCGGCATGGCCCGCGCGCTGGGTGAAACCGCGCCGCTGCTGCTGATCGGAATGCGCGCCTTTGTCGCCACCCCGCCCGATGGCTTCACTTCGCCCGCCACAGTGCTGCCGATGCAGATTTTCCTGTGGTCTGATGAAATTGATCGCGGCTTTGTGGAACGCACCAGTGCAGCTATTATCGTGCTGCTGGTGTTCCTGCTCGCCATGAACGGCCTCGCTATTTACCTCCGCAACAAATTCGAGAAACGCTGGTGACTGTGATCCATCCCAATATGACCGACGAAAGCGCCAAAATCCGCGCGCGCGACGTTTCGGTCTTTTACGGCGACATCAAGGCGATTGACGAAGTGTCGATCGACATCTCGCCCAATTACGTCACCGCCTTTATCGGCCCGTCGGGCTGCGGCAAATCGACGTTTCTGCGATGCTTCAACCGCATGAACGACACGATCAGCACGGCCAAGGTGAGCGGGTTGATCGAGCTTGATGGTGAGGACATCCACGCCGACCGGATGGACGTGGTGCAACTGCGCGCGCGGGTCGGGATGGTGTTCCAAAAGCCCAACCCTTTCCCCAAATCGATTTATGAAAACATCGCCTATGGGCCGAAAATCCACGGCTTTGCCGAAAAGAAGGCCGATCTTGATGTGGTGGTCGAACGTTCGCTTACCCGCGCGGGGCTGTGGGACGAGGTCAAGGACAGGCTCGACGATTCGGGCACCGCGTTGTCGGGGGGGCAGCAGCAGCGCCTGTGCATCGCGCGCGCCATCGCGGTTGACCCGGAGGTGATCCTCATGGATGAACCGGCAAGCGCGCTCGATCCGATCGCGACCGCCAAGATTGAGGAACTGATCGATGAACTTTCTGGCCGATACGCCATCGTGATCGTCACCCACTCGATGCAACAGGCCGCCCGCGTCAGTCAGCGCACGGCATTTTTCCACCTCGGCAAGATGGTGGAATATGGCCCAACCTCGGATATTTTCACCAATCCGATCGAAGAACGCACCAAGGACTATATCACCGGAAGGTACGGCTGATGGCTGAACATACCGTCAAGGCCTTCGACGAAGACATCACCCGGCTGCGCGGCCTGATCGCGGAAATGGGCGGGTTGGCTGAAGTCGCCATTGCCGAATCGCTTGATGCGCTGGTGCGCGGCGACGTGGCGCTGGCCGAAAGCGTTGTGGCCCGCGACAAGCGCATCGACGCGCTGGAGACCGAGGTTGATAAGCTGGCGGTGCGAATCATCGCCTTGCGCGCGCCGATGGCTGATGACCTGCGCGAAGTGATCGCTGCACTGAAAATCGGCGGGGTGATCGAGAGGATCGGTGATTATTCCAAGAACATCGCCAAGCGGGTCGGCATGATCGAAGGTCGCGGCCGTTTTGAACCGCTGACACTGCTGCCGGCAATGGGCGAGTTGGCGGGCGATATGGTGCACGACGTGCTTACCGCCTATGCCGCGCGCGATCCCGATCTGGCCCGCGAAGTGATCGCCACCGATGCCAAGGTTGACGCCTTTTACAACAGCATTTTCCGCAATCTTGTCAGCCATATGGTCGAAAATCCTTCGACCATTTCGAGCGCAGCACAGCTATTGTTCGTCGCCCGCAATATCGAACGCATCGGCGATCACGCGACCAATGTGGCGGAAATGGTGCACTTTGCGGCGACCGGTGTCTATCCGCCCGAAGGGGACCGGTGAAAGTAAGATATGACGGGCGATGCGTAACGCCCGTGTGGAAAACTTGTCGCATTCCGTTTCATCAAACTGTCGCGTAGATGACACATAGCACTTGTCAGCGCCCGTCTGTGCGGGCTTGAGGAGGCATCTTGCCCATGTCCGCTGCCAAATTACTGCTGGTTGAAGATGATCCGGCGCTGTCCGAATTGCTCGAATATCGTTTCCAGAACGAAGGCTATTCCGTCCGTTGCACAGGCGATGGCGACGAGGCCTTGATTCTCGCCAGCGAGGAAGTGCCCGATCTCATCATCCTTGACTGGATGATCGAAGGCACCAGCGGGATCGAGGTTTGCCGTCGGCTGCGCCGCGACAAGGAAACCGCACACGTCCCGATCATCATGCTGACCGCGCGCGAGGCTGAGGATGACCGGGTGCGCGGGCTCGAAACCGGGGCGGATGATTACCTGACCAAGCCGTTCAGCCCGCGCGAACTGCTCGCCCGGGTGGCGGCGGTGATGCGGCGTATCCGCCCGGCGCTGGCGGGTGAGACGATCGAGGTTGGCGATCTCAAGCTTGATCCGGTGGCGCACCGGGTGCAGCGTCGCGGCCGCGCGCTGCAACTGGGGCCGACCGAGTACCGCTTGCTCAAGTTCTTCATGGAAAGCCCGAGCCGGGTGTTCAACCGCGGGCAATTGCTTGACGGGGTGTGGGGCACCGGCTCCGACATCGAGTTGCGCACGGTCGATGTCCATATCCGCCGCTTGCGCAAAGCAATCGGGATCGACGGCGCGAAAGACCCGATCCGCACGGTACGATCTGCCGGATATGCGCTTGAGGCGAGCTGAAGTTTACTCGCTAACCCTAATGAAAATCGCGTGATTTTGGCAATATCCGGTGGTCGCGCGGGTGGCCGCTTGGCCCGTGCTCGAACATCAAGCGGTTGGCCTCGTCGGCGCGGGCCAGCGGAGCGCTCAGCAGATGCATCCGCCCGGCACTGATGAGGCGGCATAACCGGCCATAGGCGGCACGATCTTCAGGATAAGCGAGAAAGGCCAGCCCCTCCACCGTCTCGATCCGGCAGCCGATCACCGGGCGCAGCTTGAGCGCCTTCGCCTCGGTATGCAGGCGCACCACGCCTGCCAGTGAATTGGCATCGGCCAGCCCGATTGCATCATAACCGTGGGCGTGCGCGGCCAGCACCAGATCAGCCGCGTGCGACGCGCCGCGCAAAAAGCTGAAACAGCTGACGATTCCGAGTTCGACAAAGGCGCTGCGCAGGGGCAGCACATCATCAGGGGTTTCGATCGTTTTCTGGGGCATTGGGAACCTTAGGGAACACCTTTATGTTCCTTATATGTTCCGCGCCAAATGCAAAGCTTGCAAGTAGGTAGTCAGACCCTGCGGCGTTGCGGGGCAGCCAGCTTTGCGCCGCCCTGTTCACACAGATAATCGATCACAGCGGGATGCATTGCGCCTTCGAAAGCGACGCCCGCGATTGGCCCTTCAATCCAGGCGATGTTGCCGAGCGGCGCGTTGATGCCGTTCACCCTCATCGTCACCCGGTCGCCCATCTCGGCAAATCCCGGTTTTCCACGGATCTTGCAACCGCCTTCGGACAGGTCGATCAGATCGACGAACACCACGCGCGAGCGCACCCGGCTTTTCACCATCAGGCTTATCGGTCGGCGATCAGACGCCCGCGGGATCGAATCGAGGTTCATGGTCTGAACTTCGCATAAACACGTAAAGGAACTCTAAGCAGGCCTATAAGGAGGCTTAAAGGCAACACCTAGGCTCAGGGCCCTAGGCATACAGCCCCGTGCAGAAACCAATCGGGCACCCCGCCGCGCCCGTCGCCTGCGATCCCTTGGCGGTAAATCCAGTAACGCCAGTCGCCAGCGCGATTCCGGGGGTACGCGAAGCACAGCGCGGGCAGATGAAAGGTGCGAGGACATAGCTGAACGACTCATCTGTTCATATTATGTTCCATTTGTGAGCTTGGCAATCGCTTCGTCAACCAACAAAAAAGGGGCGCCTGAACCAGGCGCCCCTCTAATTGTCTCAAACGGCATTGATCAAAAACCGGATTAGCCCTTAGGCAGGAGTGTTTCCTCTCCCAGCACATCATCAACCACTTCCACGACCCCGCGTCCCAGATGACTGCGGCTGCGGCCATAGGCGACATACATGAGCACCCCGGCCACAGTCCATGTTGGCAATACGATCATTGCTTCGAACGGCAGATTGAAGAACAGGAACAGACAGCCTGCCATCGCCGCAGGGGCAATGACCCACAAGCCCATAACCCGGAATGGCCGCTTCACATCAGGCCGCTTACGCCGCAGCACCATCACCGCCAGCGCGACCATCGCAAAGGCGTACAGTGTTCCGGCATTGGCAATGTCAGCCAGCTTGCCCACCGGCAGGAACGCGGCACCAACCGCCACCGCCGCGCCGGTGATCATCGTCACCACATGCGGGGTCTGCCACTTGGGGTGAACCCGGCTAAGCACATCGGGAAGCAAGCCGTCACGGCTCATCACGAAGAAGATGCGGGTCTGCGCAAACAGCAGCACCAGGATCACCGATGGCAAGGCAATGAACGCGGCATAGCCCAGCGCATTACCGATCCCCGAATAGCCGATCTGCCGCAGCACATGGGCCAACGCTTCATCCGAACATACCAACGCAGCGGAATAGGCCGGCATGGCGCATTGCCGTGCAAGTTCTTCTGAACCGGCCGGGAACGGAACGCCGCCCGGGCCCATGATCGGCTGACCACCAATCGTGCCAATCGCCCCGGCTGCCACCAGAATGTAGAACACCGTGCAGAACAACAGCGAACCGATCAGCCCGATCGGAACGTTGCGCTGCGGGTTTTTGGTTTCTTCAGCTGCGGTCGAAACCGCATCGAAACCGACATAGGCGAAGAAGATCGTCGCCGCAGCGCCGACCGCGCCGACACCCGTGCCCCAACCGCCAAAAACGCCAGCCGGCAGGAACGGGTTGAATTTATCCGCATCAACTTCGGGCAGGGTCAACACGATGAAGATCGTGAGCGCAGTCACCTTGATCGCCACCAGCACCGCGTTGACCTTGGCGCTTTCGCTGGTGCCGATCAGCAGCAACCAGGTAACCAGCAGTGCGATCACGAAAGCAGGAAGGTTGATAATACCTCCCTCGACCCCGCCAAACGCCAGCGGCCCACCCGAAAGCGCGGCTGGCAGGTGTATCCCGAATGTCTCATTGAGGATTGTGCCGACGAAATAGCCTGACCACCCCACAGAAACGGCGCTCGCCGCGATCGCGTATTCGAGCACCAACGCCCAGCCCACTGTCCAAGCGAGAAATTCGCCCATCGTCGCATAGGTGTAGGTATAAGCCGAACCCGATACCGGAATGGTCGAGGCGATTTCAGCATAGCATAAAGCCGCGACAATACAGATCAGCCCCGCAATGGCGAAGGCCAGCATCAGACCCGGCCCGGCTTTCTGCGCCCCCGCAGATGTCAGCACGAATATCCCGGTGCCGATGATACTGCCGATGCCGAACAGCATCAGTTGCAATCCGCCGAGCGTGCGCTTGAGCGATTTCTTCTCCGCTGCTGCGAGGATCGCATCAAGCGGCTTTACCCTGTCAAGAAACATCTGGAATAAATCTCCCACTGATCGCAAGCAGATCCCCCGCGCGATCGTCGGGGACGGAAGCTAGCGTAACACCGGCGCAACACAAGTCGAAAGCGCGCTCTTTCCCCAAGCGCAGACAATCGCTAGACGCGGGGACATCATGTCAACGACCTTCCAGCTAGATACCAGCACCAGCCGTGCCAACCCCACCCCGCAGCCGATGCGGCGGTTTACCGTTCCCGGCATCCGCAACCGCAAACAGGATGGGGTGACGGCTGAACCGCTGGTGATGCTCACCGCCTATACCGCGCGGCAGGCGCAATTGCTTGATGCGCATTGCGATCTGCTGCTGGTCGGGGATTCGCTGGGGCAAGTGATCTATGGCCTGCCCTCGACCATTCCGGTGACGCTGGAGATGATGGCAAACCACGGCGCAGCGGTGGTGCGCGGTTCCTATCATGCGGTGGTGGTGATCGACATGCCGTTCGGCTCTTACGAAAGTTCGCCGCAGCAAGCGTTTGAAAGCGCAGCTTTCCTGCTCAAACAGACCGGCGCGGCTGCGGTAAAGCTCGAAGGCGGGGCAGCGATGGCACCGACCATCGCGTTCCTCAACCAGCGCGGCATCCCGGTGATGGGCCATGTCGGCCTGACCCCGCAGGCGGTCAATGTGCTCGGCGGATATGGCGCGCGCGGGCGTTCCGACGCCGAGGCCGAGAAGATCGTCAGCGATGCTAAGGCGCTCGACGACGCCGGGGCCTTTGCCATCGTGATCGAAGGCGTGGTTGAACCGATCGCGATTGCCGCAACCAAGGCGGTGTCCTGCCCCACCATCGGCATTGGCGCTTCGGCGCAGTGCGATGGGCAGGTGTTGGTGACTGAAGATATGCTCGGCATGTTTGAACGCGTTCCGCGCTTCGTGAAACGCTACGAAGACGTCGCCGGATTGATCGACCGCACCGTTGCCCGCTATGCCGATGAAGTGCGCAGCCGCGCCTTCCCCGGCGAAGAACAGACATATCAGCCCAAGGGCTGACCCTCTCCTATTCAAGGCCTCTTTCTGTCATGCAGACTTTGCTGCGTTTCTACACATTTTCGCTCGGCTTCACGGCTGTCTGTTTTGCGCTGGCAGCCTATTATGGCTGGGTCAGCAGTGGCAATCTTGCGGGGATGCTGTCGGTTCTATGGATCGTGTTTGTGCTCTCGATCCTCGAAATCTCGCTCAGCTTTGATAATGCGGTGGTTAACGCCACGGTGCTGCGTGAAATGGACCCGGTATGGCAGCAACGCTTTTTGACTATCGGCATCCTGATTGCGGTGTTCGGGATGCGGATCGTGTTTCCGATCGCGATTGTTTCAATCGCGGCGCAGATCGGCCCTTGGGATGCGATCCAACTCTCACTTGGTGATCCGCAGGAATATGAGCGTATCGTTTCAAGCGCACATATCGGCATTGCCGGGTTTGGCGGCGCGTTCCTTGCGATGGTCGGCCTCAGCTTCTTCTTCGATTCTGACAAGGAAGTGCACTGGATCGCATCGGTCGAACAGGCGATCAACCGCTTCTCGAACGTCCCGGCGGTGGAAATCGGATTGGTGCTGTCACTGGTCTATGGCGTTTCGACAATGCTTGCCCCCGATGATGCAAACACATTTCTCACCGCAGGCATCCTCGGCCTTGTCACCTATATCGGGGTGAATGCGCTGGGGGCGATCATCGAACAGCGCGAAGCCGCCAAAAAGGCCAGCGGCGCTATCGTGCGGTCAGGGTTAGGCGGGTTTCTGTATCTCGAAGTGCTCGACGCCAGCTTCAGCTTTGACGGCGTGATCGGGGCGTTTGCGCTGTCGAACAACATGATCGTGATCGCCATTGGCCTATCCGTAGGCGCGATGTTCGTGCGCTCAATGACGATCCATCTCGTCAAAGCCGGAACGCTGGCGCAATATCGCTATCTTGAACACGGCGCGTTCTGGGCGATTATCGTGCTGGGTGGGATCATGCTGATATCGGCGCGCTATCACATTCCTGAAACCTTCACCGGATTGATTGGCGCGACCCTGATCGGGCTGTCGCTGGGGTGGTCAATCCGTCACAACCGGGCGGAACGCCGGGCCGAAGCTATTGGGCAGTCCGCGCCAGACGCGTAGCCAGCGGCGCGGCCACCACCAGTTGCGCAAGGTGATAGAGTAGCAGCGGGGCAATCACGAACCCGGCGCTGGCGGGTGGAAACAGAATAGCAGCGAGCGGCGCGCCGATGGCAACGCTTTTCTGCGACCCTGCGAACAGAAATGCGATCCGGTCAGCGCGCGGCAGGCCCAGCGCGCCGCCGCTGCCCCATGCCCCGGCCAGCGCCAACCCCAGCATCGCCAGCACCAGCCCGATCAGCACCAGCCAATCGGCAGGCGCAAACATCGCGCCCAGCCCGTGCTCGACCGCGCCGGAGAACGCGACATACACCGCCATGCCGATCACCGCCCGGTCAAGCCACACGATGCGCGCACGGTGGGCGGTGATACGATCGAACACGCGATCCTGTACCACCTGTCCGATCACGAACGGCAATATCAGGATCAACCCGATCCGGATGATCGCCTCACTGCCGATCTCGCCCGCGCTGCCCCCGCCCAGCAGTGCGAACAACGGCGCGCTTATAAACACCCCCGTGATATTGATCAGCGCCGCGCCGACCACCGCCAGCGCCACATTGCCATGCGCCAGACTGGTATAGGACGTCGCCGATTGCACCGTTGATGGCAGGCTGCCAAGATAGACAAACCCCAGCGCCACCAGCGGCGGCAAGGCGTTTCCTGCAAGGCTAGCAAACCCCACCCCCGCCAGCGCCATCGCGCCAAACACGAACAGCATCAGCGGCGCGAAATAGCGCCAGTTGGCCAGCCCGCGCGCGATCTCGCCGCGCCGGATGCGCATTCCGTTGACGAGGAACAGCACGAATATCCCGCCATTGGAAACGGCACTCGCAAAGCGGCGCGCTTCTCCGGTGGCGGGCAGCAACAGCGCCAGCGTGGTCGCCGCCAGCAACACGGCGACCATCGGATCGCTGAATAATGGCAGGCGCAGGAGGGATCGAGGTTGGGACATTGGCAAGCCGCCCTGCCCCGCGCTTGCCCGCTTGTCGAGCCTGTCGCTAGAGCGGGCTGCGTTAAATCTGACGCAGGTCGCCCGCTCTAGCTTTTGTTGTCGCATCGTAAAAAGCTGAAAACCGGTTCCCACTTTTCAGCACGATGCTCTAATGCTGCGCCAAGGTGCCCGGCCTGATGTGAGCCAGCAACCGGGCGAAATGCTGCGCATCGGCGGGCCGATTCAGCGCCCGAGCGGCCTCCACGCGCAAGCTCAGCAGCGCAGGATCATGCCCGCCGCCCAGCCTGATCGCATGGTCGAGCAACATTGCAACCCGCGCCCAGTCCCCCCGTTGGGCTTGGACATCGGCCAATTCGACCAGTCCGCTTATCGCCAATGGCTCGCCCGCAACATGACGCGCCAGTAAGGCATCGGCTGCCTCCGCGTCTCCGGCCATGCGCGAGGCAAACGCGATCTTTCGGGTCATCGGCCAAGGGCGTTTCACCCTGGCGGCCAGCGCATAGGCGGCAAGCGCCGCACGAATATCTCCCGCGCCATAGCTGGCATCACCGGCAAGGCTCGCCACATCTGCCGATGCCGCAAAGCGAACGCGCAAATCCTGCGCCTGCGCCTGCGCGCCTGTCCAGTTTCCAGCCAACGCATCGGAACGCATCGAAGCGGTTGGCGGCGGCAGGCCGGGACGATCTGCCAGTGCGATCGGTGTGCGCCGCGCGCCGCCATAGGCACGCGCCAGCAGCGGTGCCGCTCGCGCCCGGTCGCCCAGTCGTTCATGCGCCCGCGCCACCAGCATGATGAGATAGGGCGAGGCTTCTGCCAGCTGCGTTTCGGCACTGAAACGCGCAACCAGATCCGCCTCGCGCCCCGCCAGCAGCAAGGCTCTGGCGAGCAATTCGCGCGCACGGGCGTTGCCCGGTTGGCGCGCGGTCAGCGTTTCAAGCGTCACGGCTGCGCTATCGTAATTGCCGTTGGCAAGGCTCAGCACCGCGTCAAGCTGCATCGCCGCAGGCACCTCGCGCGCGGCCAGCCCGCTACGCTGCAACAGGCTGCGGGCGAGCGCGGGGTTATCGCCGCGCGCGGCCAGCACGGCTTGCAAATAGAACACCCGCGCATCATCGGGCGCAATTTCTGCCAGCCTGCGAACCGCCCGTAGCATCGCCCGGTTGCGTCCGCTATCGCCAAGCGTCGCCGCGTATTCGGCCCACACCTCGGCATTATGCGGATCAGCTGCCAGCGCCGCCTCGAACCACGCCAGCGCCTTGGCTGGCCCATGCGCATCGCGCACCATCAGCGCCCGCATCAGCAGTGCGGGCGCGTGACGGGGGCCAAGTTCCAGCGCACGGTCTGCCGCTTCGAGTGCGGTGAAATGTTCGCCGCCACGAAACCGCAGCCGGGCAATCGCAACCCACAGATCAGGATCATCGGGCGCAAGCACGCGCGCTGCGTCAAGCTTGCTACCCGCTTCGGCCAACGCGCCCTGCGCCATTGCCGAATCGGCATCGTCCAGCAGGATCGCAACCGCCGGATCGCGCATCGCGGATGGGTCTGGCGCACCCGTGTCGCCCTCCCCCGCACAGCCCGTCAGCGTCAGGATCAGAGCGGCTAGCGCAGCGCGGGTTTCACGCCTGCAAATCATACTGCTTGAGCAGGTCATAAAGCGTCGGGCGGCTGACCCCGAGCAGCTTGGCGGTGCTGGAGATATTGCCTTCACTGCGCGCAAGCGCGTGGCGGATCACCCGGCGATCCGCTGCCTCCCGCGCGGCTTTGAGGTTGAGGACATTGGCGTCTTCCTCCTCCGTGCCAAAATCGAGGTCATCGGCATTGATCAGCTTGCCATCGGCCATGATCACCGCCCGTTTCACCCGGTTTTCCAGCTCGCGGACATTGCCCGGCCAGTCATGCGCATCAATCGCGGCGAGGGCATCGGGAGCAAAGCCGGTGACGCCGGGGTTCATCTCTGCGGCGAAGCGTTTGAGGAACACTTTCGCCAGCAGCACCGGATCGCCGTGGCGTTCGGCAAGGCCGGGAATGCGCACCACGATTTCGGCAAGCCGGTAAAACAGGTCTTCGCGGAAAGCCCCAGCCGTGATCATGCTTTCAAGATCCTGATGGGTGGCACAAACAATCCGGGTGTTGACCGCAATCGCCTTGCGTCCGCCGACGCGTTCGATGGTGCGTTCCTGCAGGAACCGCAGCAGCTTGACCTGAAGGGGGAGCGGAATGTCGCCGACCTCGTCAAGGAACAGCGTGCCGCCATTGGCGCTTTCGATCTTGCCTTCGGTGGTCTTGATCGCCCCGGTGAACGCGCCCTTTTCATGCCCGAACAGCTCGCTTTCGAGCAGGTTTTCAGGGATAGCCGCGCAGTTAATCGCGACAAACGGCCCGTCAGCGCGGTCGCTGGTATCGTGCAGGCCTTGGGCAAGCAATTCCTTGCCCGTCCCGCTGGCACCCAGCAACATCACCGACACGCTGGTTTTGGCGACACGTTCGATGGTGCGTGCGACCTTGACCATTTCTGGCGCGGCGGTGATCAGGCGGCCAAGCACGGTCTTGTCGGCGCTGTTGCTGGCAATCAGCCTGCGGTTTTCCTGTTCGATTGCGCGTAGGTTGAACGCGCGCCGGACGATCAGGCCAAGCGTCGCGATATCAATCGGTTTCTGGTAAAAATCATAGGCCCCGCGCGCGATCGCCTCCAACGCGCTTTCACGCGCGCCGTGGCCGCTGGCGACGATTACCTTGGTGTCGGGCTTCAGCGCCATGATCGCATCGAGCACGGCAAAGCCTTCGCTGGTGCCGTCGGGATCGGGCGGCAGGCCGAGATCGAGCGTGACCACGCCGGGAACCTCCGCCCGCAAGGCTGCGAGCGCGCTGTCACGGTCACCCGCGATCACGACTTCGAAATCATCATAGGCCCATTTCAGCTGGGCCTGCAGGCCGGGATCATCCTCGATCACCAGCAGTACGGGTTTCTTGTCAGACATCAGGCGACCTCTTGTGATGGTGGTTCAGGCGCAGTTTGGCCGGCCAGCAGCCGCGCAGCCTCGGCAATCGGCAGCGTCACGGTGAAGCGCGTGCCCAGCCCTTCGCGCGATTCCACCGCAACCCGCCCGCCCATCGCCTTGACGAGTTCGCGGGCTTCAAACGCGCCGATGCCGAACCCGCCCTGTTTCGATGATGTGAAGGGTTTGAACAGGCCGGTGCGGACGAATTCGGGGGTCATGCCTTCTCCAGTATCAACCACTTCGATAACGCCATGCAGCCCATCTCCAGCGACATCGAGGAACACCGGCGCGCCCACTTCACTCGCATCAATCGCGTTCTGAACCAGGTGGATCAGCGCTTGTTCAAGACCTTCGCGGTTTCCCATCACCTCTACTGGCGTCTCTCGGGTCAGCATTACCGGGTGCACCGTGCGGAACCGCTCGGCAATCGCGCGAGCAAGCGCAGCAAGATCAATCGGCGCAAGATCGTGCACCTGTCCCGATCCATAGCGGCCCAGCCGAGCAAGCAAGGCCGAAAGCTTATCCGCCGAATTGCGCAGCGTAACCAGCATATCGGCGCGGAACGCGGGGTTATCAGCGTGCTTTTCGGAATTGGCCGCCAGCAGCGACAACTGGCTGACAAGATTCTTGATATCGTGCATCACAAACGCGATGCGACGGTTGAATTCGTCGAACCGGCTGGCGTCCATCAAGGCCTGTTGCCCGGCCTGTTCGGCCAGATAACTGGCAAGCTGCTGACCTGCGACGCGCAGCAGATCGAAATCTTCCCAGTCAAGCTGGCGTTCAATTCGCGGCCGCGCGAGCACAATCGCACCCACCAAGCGATCAAAATGGAGCAACGGCACCAGCGCCCACGCATCCTCGGCCTCGATCAGCCACGCAGGCACCAGCGGCAGTTCCCCGTGATGATCGATGCCCCCGCGCGCCTCATCGAAGGCGAGCACCAGGTTATGCTGTTCGATCAGGCCCGAAAACCCATAATCTGCCGCCGCGGCAGGCACCGCAATCGTCGGCCAGTTCCAGCGCGCGGTCAATTCCAGCAGCGCTTCTTCGTTAGGCATCAACAACAGCCCTGCCGGGCTTTCGGTAATGTCAGCCAATGCCTTGATCGCACGTTCGTGCAAACTTGCGGTGCCTGCCCCGGCGTGGCCGATGGTGCGGGTAAAGCGCAGCCATTCCTCGCGGTAATCGTAACGGTGCTGGAACAGATGCTTGGTCGCCATGACCCGCAGCCAGCCCCTGACCCGCGCCGATGGCAGCGCGATTCCCGCACCGACAATCGCCAGCACCACAAACATGATCTGGCTCACCCGGGCGATATCTCCGCCGATCAGCGCCAGTGATTTGGTCACCAGCACCATCAGCGCGAAGTAACCGCCGATCAGCAACAGCGAGAGGGTTCGAAAAGTCACCGCGCGCGACGGATTGAACTGCACCCGCGGCCCTGAAGCGTTCATGCCAAGTGCAAACAGCCCCGCCATGATCCCGGCAAACAATCCGCGCAGATCCGTAAGCCCAGCCGGGTTTTGCCCGCTGAGATAGCTGATCGTGCTGAGATTGAGATCATAGGCAAAAATGCCGGCCAGCGCGATTCCTGTCCAGCGCAGGATCGGGCGTAGGTTATTTGCCGCCCCGGCATAGAGATTGTGAAGCAACATCAATGCCCCAATCGACACCAGCATATCTATGATGAGGCGCACTTCAAACGCCGCGCGGGCGATGCCGGGAACTTCGCTCGCCCGCCACTGGAACAACAGCACCACGGGTTGCAACAGTTGCACCAGCACCAGCGCAATGATCACCGGGCGGATAGGTTTGAGGCTGTCGGCTCGTCCATCAGCAGAGAACAGGCAGAATATCGCCGCGATCAGCGCCAGATTGCGGGCCATTGCCGCAGTGATTGCAGCACCGTGGTCTGGCCCAAGCCCGGCTGTCAGCGAACACCACACGGCGCTGCACCCAGCCGCCGCGAGCAACGCGCCGCGATCCGGCCGCGCACGCTCACCATGCTGCCACAACCACAGCATTGCGCCCGCGCTCAACACCGCGCCCGCCAGCCATGCCAGCGATGTCGCCAAAGGCATGATGGTGCCGGCCATGATCACCGTGCACCCTCCGGCCACAGGATCACGCGCATAGTCTGCAACAGAATCACGAAGTCGAGGAAGGGCGTATAATTCTTGGCGTAATAAAGATCATATTCCAGCTTGCAGCGGCTGTCTTCAACCGACGCGCCATAAGGATAATTGATCTGCGCCCAGCCGGTGATGCCGGGTTTGACCATGTGCCGTTCGCCATAGAACGGGATTTCTTCTTCCAGACTTTCGACGAAAGACGGCACTTCGGGGCGCGGGCCGACGAAACTCATCTGGCCTTTAAGCACGCTCCACGTCTGCGGCAGTTCATCGATCCTGACCTTGCGGATAAACCGGCCAAGCCGGGTGATGCGCGGGTCGTTTTCCTCGGCCCACTTGGCCCCGTCTTTCTCGGCATCGGTGCGCATTGACCGCAGTTTAATCAGCGTGAACGTCTGACCAAACAGACCCACGCGCTGCTGACGGAAAAACGCCGGGCCTTTGCTGTCGATCTTCACCAGAGCCGCAAACAGCGCAATAAGCGGGAGCGTCAGCGCGAGCAGGATGACGCTCGCGGTGATATCGAACACGCGCTTGACCGCGCTCGAAAACATCCGCCCACTGGAAAACCCGTCAGAAAAAATCAGCCAGCTGGGATTGATGGTGTCGAGATCGACGCGCCCGGTCTCACGCTCGATAAAGCTGGAAAAATCATTGACGTGGACGCCCTTGGTCTTGATCCGCAGCAGGTCTTTCAGCGGTAGGGCATTGCGGCGTTCCTGCAGTGCCAGCACCACTTCGCTCACGCCGAGGTTTTCGACGAACCGGCCCAGATCGTGGATCGCCGAACGCGGGATCGCTTCTTCGACAACACGCGTGTCGTCGCTCATCGCGATAAAGGCGACGATCACGAAACCGGTTTCGGGTTTTTCGGCCAATTCGCGCAGCCGCTGCGCCCGGTCGCCCGCGCCCAGCACCATTACCCGGCGGCGAAAGGCGGAGGAGCCGAGGAAGCTGTTGAGCAGCAAACGATCCGCCACCAGCACAAGGATGGCGAAGCCCATCGTGTAAAGCAGCGTTGAACGCCAGAACAGGTCGCTCGGGATGATAAAGTCGATCACCGCCAGCGTGATGATGCCCAGGCTGATCGCCACCAGCACCCGCGCGCCCGCAAAGCGCAAACTGCGCAGCGCATTGGGGCCGTAAACACCGACCGAAATCATCGCGAGCCAGATCACCGCCGCAGTCCCGATCAACGCAATCCACCGATCGGCGAGGCTGCCCACATCCATGCCGATCTGATGCGCGCGCAATTGCCACGCCGCTTCGCTCGCCAATATCAGCAAGCCGAGATCAAGCAGACCGAGCAGCAGCACGGCGTGTGGGATATAATGCTTGAACAGGCGGATCATGACAGGGCGGGCCTTTGGTGCTTGGCTGCGCCCGGTTTTAACGCTGAGACCTTAAGTGTCGGTAAACTTTACACCGTTTACTGACTCGCGGTTTTCTGCTGCATATGACGGTTAATACCGCGTCAGGAACCGGGCCGCAGTCGTGGTAATACGCTCGCCAAACGTGCCGGTGCGGGCGTCAGGCATTCCGTCCGCCCACAACGCAGGCAAGGAGTGCCCAGCGGCACCGCATCCGCGCGGTCCAGAGAAACACCGCGCGCGTGGGCCAGATCGCCCGCGAAGCGCGCTTCGATCCCCAGCACCACGGAGCTGCGGCCCGCGCACATCACCCCGTCGCCATCGACCGTGCGGGTGATGGTAAACCAGTGCCGCGCCGTGCCTTCGCCTTCCCCGAAAGTCACTGCCTGCGTCAGCACCGTGCCGGGCCGTTCAAAAGCCGCGAACGGCACCCATGCTGGCCATAGCGCGCCTTCGAGCGGGTAAATCGCGCCGCTGCCGCCCGCCGTGAAGTGGGTCAACCGTCCGGCGCGATCAATCGTGGCGGTGAAGAACGGCAGCCCGCGCTCTCCCACCCGGCCCAATGTGGTCAGGCGCTGCGCCACCTGATCAAAGCTGACAGCAAAGCGGCGTTGCAGCACTTCCAGATCATATCCGGTCGCCTCGCAAGCCCGCATAAACCGGCGGTAAGGCAGCAGCAGCGCGCCCGCCAGATAGTCGCTGATGTGCTCACGCAAATGGTCGCGCGCTTCGGTCGATGCGAGGTTCGCACCTGCCACCAGCGCTTCAATCGCCTCACGCATTTCGAGCGTGCCGACCTGCCGCGCAATCTGGAATCGCCGCGCCGCGCCGGGCAGCATCTCGGACAATTGCAATTGGCGCGCATGCAGGTCGAGCCGGTGCACCTGCCCCGGCATCACCTCTGCCGGGAGGATGCGCACCGACAACTGGTGCCTTTCGCGCAGCCGTTCGCTCAGCGCGGCGCTGATTTCCCCGCGCGACAGGCGCAGTTCGTCAGCAAGGGCTTCGGCGGCGTGATCGAGATCGGCAAAATGGTTCTGCCAGCGTTCGATCACCCGGCGCGCAGCCGCGGTGGCATCTTCGGCCTCGGCCCGCCCACCACTTCCACTACTGTCATAAAGCCGAGCAAATGCTGCTGCAATCTGGGGGGCGGCGGACAGGAACTCCTGCACTTCCTCGCGGTCGATTCCCAGATCGGCAAAGCGTTTATCCGCCATCCGCCGGATCAGCCCGTCGATGCCGCCAATCGCATCGTCCTCACGCAGGGAACGCGGGTCAAAATCAAACCGTTCGATCACCCGCACCAGCACTTTCGCCGATAGCGGGCGCTGATTGCGTTCGATAAGATTGAGATAGGATGGAGAGATGCCCAGCGCGGATGCCATCGCGGCTTGGGTAAAGCCTTCGCGCTTGCGCAAGCGGCGCAACGCCGGGCCAGCGAGGAGATTGGTGTCGGACATGGTCACGCTGTAAATAACTTTACTGATTTACACAAGATCAGGGCCAAAAGTCCGCATAGCCACACGATTTTCTGTAAGTTTTCCTGTTATGCTGCGCCGCACCATGGCACAGCCTGCTCATCCGAAGGTGCAAGCCCTACCAGGCCCGCACCACTGCCCAGAACGGACAGGAGAAGCATATGACCTACCACAACACCATCACCCACATGCGCGACATCGTCGCCGCCAATGGGCCAAGCTGGGCCGCAATCGATCCCGAAAGCGCCGCGCGCATGGCGACCCAGAACCGTTTCGCCACCGGGATCGACATCGCCAATTACACCGCCAAGATCATGCGCGCCGATATGGCGGCCTATGATGCCGACCCGGCGCAATACACCCAGTCGCTGGGCTGCTGGCACGGCTTCATCGCGCAGCAGAAAATGATCGCGATCAAAAAGCATTTCGGCACCACCAAGCAGCGTTACCTGTATCTGTCGGGCTGGATGATCGCCGCGCTGCGCAGCGAATTCGGCCCGCTGCCCGATCAATCGATGCACGAGAAAACCTCGGTGCCTGCGCTGATTGCCGAACTCTACACCTTCCTCAAGCAGGCTGACGCGCGCGAGCTTGGCGGGATGTTCCGTGCGCTCGACGCGGCCCGTGCGGCAGGTGACGCGGTCGAAGCCAAGCGGCTCGAAAACGCGATCGACAATTACGAAACCCACGTCGTGCCGATCATCGCCGATATCGACGCAGGCTTCGGCAACGCCGAGGCGACCTATCTGCTCGCCAAGAAGATGATCGAGGCAGGCGCCTGCGCGCTCCAGATCGAAAATCAGGTGTCGGACGAAAAGCAGTGCGGCCATCAGGATGGTAAAGTAACCGTGCCGCACGAGGATTTCCTCCAGAAAATCCGCGCCTGCCGCCATGCCTTTCTCGAACTGGGCGTGGACGACGGGATCATCGTTGCCCGCACCGATTCGCTCGGCGCTGGCCTGACCAAGCAGATCGCATTCTCCAAGGAACCGGGCGATCTGGGCGACCAGTACAACGCCTTCCTCGATGCCGATGAAGTTGACCCTGCCAACATAACCAATGGTCAGGTGTTCATCAGCCGCGATGGCAAGCTGCTCGCGCCCAAGCGCCTGCCTTCGAACCTTTACCAGTTCCGCCCCGGCACCGGCGTGGACCGCGTGGTGCTCGACTGCATCACCAGCTTGCAAAACGGTGCCGATCTGCTGTGGATCGAGACCGAAAAGCCGCACGTCGAACAGATCGCCGAAATGGTTGATCGCATCCGCGAAGTCGTGCCGAACGCGAAGCTCGTCTACAACAACTCGCCCAGCTTCAACTGGACGCTCAACTTCCGTCAGCAGGTGTTCGATGCCTGGGCCGAAGCAGGCAAAGACGTGTCGGCCTATGACCGCGCCAAGCTGATGAGTGTCGATTATGACACCACTGAACTGGCCGCCGAAGCCGACGAGAAGATCCGCACCTTCCAACGCGATGGTGCAGCGCGGGCGGGGATTTTCCACCACCTCATCACACTGCCGACCTATCACACGGCGGCACTCAGCACCGACAACCTCGCCCGCGAGTATTTCGGCGAACAAGCGATGCTGGGTTACGTAAAGAACGTGCAGCGTGAAGAAATCCGTCAAGGCATTGCCTGTGTGAAGCACCAGAACATGTCCGGCAGCGACATCGGCGATGATCACAAGGAATACTTCGCCGGTGAAGCCGCGTTAAAGGCCGGCGGCGCGCACAATACGATGAACCAGTTCGAGGCGGCATAAACGCAGCCTCACCGCAGGTGGAATGCTGCATGGCCGCAGATGACGGTCAGCAGCAAGAGGATGCCACATGACAGCCAACCGGAAATCGCGCTTGCCGCCTTCCGGTTGGCTGCCGAAACGCCTAAGCGCGCAAGGGTGCAAGCCGCCCGAGGAGACTGATGATGAGCGATACTGATACCCCCAAGACCGAGCCCGCCCGCGCCCGCGCGCTGCTGTCAACGGCCGACATGAAGCTGCTGCGCCGCGCGCTGGAAAGCCACGCCCGCGCGACCGAAGACCGCGAGGAGCTGGCGAAGATCAACGCGCTGCACCACCGGCTCGGCACCTACGTGCCGGATTCGGAATAACCCCGTTCAACAATTCTCCTGGGGAGGAGAAACGGCCGCCGGAATGCTCCTTCGCTGGGGCGATCCGGCGGCTGAATTTTTTTAAATGTGCCGATGCCTACGAACTGAAGCACAATCGGTTGCGCAGCAACCGCAAGGGCGACCGGCCGCCCGCAGCGACCAAAGGGAGCGAGGATTTCGCATCGCGGAAGCGATGCGGAACACAAAAACTCCTATCCCCCAGATTTCGCCATCAGATCAAGCGTGGTCGCGGTCAGCGCCTCAGTTGCAGTCGCGATCACCACCGGGGCGTCGGGTGCCCAGAATGGTGAGTGGAGCGAGGGAAGTTCGATCTCGCCGCGTTCCGATTTCGCCCATTCGCCCGGCCGCACACCGCCAACCCAGAAGATCAGCGATTGGACATTGTCAGGATCAGCGCGACGGAACTGGCTGAAATCCTCACCCCCCATCACGCTCGGCGCTTCAAACACGCGGCCTTCGAACCGGGTTTTCAATCCTGCCATGACCTGATCGGTGAATTCGGGGTTGTTGTATGTCGCCGGGGTATAGGGATCTGACACAGTGACCTTGGGCAGCTTGTCGTCGGGCATTCCGGCGGCCAGCGCCTCTCCCCTGGCGATCCGGGCGATCCCGTCGAGCAGCTGCTTGCGCGCCTCGTCGGTGTAGCTGCGCACGGTGATTTGCAGCCGTGCTTCATCGGGAATGATGTTGTGCTTTGACCCGGCCTGAAAGCTGCCGACTGTCACCACCCCCGGTTCAAGCGGGTTCAATTCGCGGCTCACCAGCGTTTGCAACCGGCTGACGATGCTGGCGGCGATCACGATCGGGTCTTTGGCGGTATGCGGATAGGCACCATGTCCGCCGACGCCGGGAACCACCACATCGACGCTGTCGACATTCGCCAGCGCAAAGCCTTTCGAATAGGCGATCACCCCAGCAGGGGCCTGCGCCGCATCGTGGAAGGCCAGCACGTAATCAGGCTTCGGGAAACGGGTGTAAAGCCCGTCTTCGATCATCGCGAGTGCGCCTTCGCCGATCTCCTCGGCCGGTTGCAGGATCATCACCAGCGTGCCCGACCATTGATCGCGGCGTTCGGACAGCAATTGCGCGGTGCCGATCCAGGCCGCCATGTGGGTATCGTGGCCGCAGGCGTGCATCACCCCGGTTTCGATCCCGGTGGCAGGCACCGCGCGGCGCGTTGAGGCATAGGGCAGCCCAGTCTGTTCGATCACCGGCAATCCGTCCATGTCGGCACGCAGCATGACGGTGGGGCCATCGCCGTTCTTCATCACCGCAACCACGCCGGTTTTGCCGACGCCTTCGGTCACTTCAAACCCCAGCGCACGGGCGCGGGCGGCGAGTTTCTTGGCGGTTTCAAACTCCTGGAACGACAATTCAGGGTTGGCGTGCAAATCCTGATAAAGCGTCACCAATTCGGGCAGATCAGCGGCCACCGCTTCGCGCAAATCGTCAGCCTGCGCCGGTGCCGCCAACAGCGTCAGCGCGCTTGCCCCGGCTAGGATTGTCTTTAACCGCATAACGTTCCCCTCAATGGCAGGGCTCGAACGTGACCCTTGGCGAAGGCTACCCAATTTCGTGGGGCCTGCACAAGCGGTTTATGGGAAAGCGGCGGTGGTGCCCCTGGCCAGACTCGAACTGGCACTTCTTTCGAAACTCGATTTTGAGTCGAGCGCGTCTACCAATTCCACCACAGGGGCGCCTGCGCGGGAGCGGGCCTGTTAGCGAGGTGTGCGATCCGCATCAAGCGTCAAGCGGCATTGTTTCACGTGAAACATTGGTCTGGATGGGGCCTAGCAGGGGTCTAAGTGGGGTCTAGCAGGGGTCTAGCGCCACCTAGGCAGGATCTGGAGCGCTCGGAAACCTTACCGCAGCGCCCCCGCCAACAGCTTATGCAGCCGTGAATGCAGCACATCATTGGCCGCCAGCACCTGATCAGCATGGATCGGGGCTGACCGCCCGCGGAAATCGGATACGAATCCGCCCGCCTCGCGCACCAGCAGGCACCCGGCTGCGGTGTCCCATTCCGACAGGCCGCTTTCCCAGAACCCGTCAAACCGGCCCTGCGCGACGTAAGCCAGATCGAGCGAGGCGGCGCCGAACCGGCGGATGCCCGCAACCTCCGGGCCAATCGCGCCGAAAATCCGGCTCCATTCGGCAAAGTCACCGTGTCCGAAGAACGGCACCCCGGTGGCCACCAGCGAATCGGCCAGCCGTGAACGCGCCGAGACCCGCAACCGCGCGTCCTGCAACCACGCACCGCGCGATTTTTCCGCCCAGAAGGTCTGATCGGTGATCGGCTGATAGACCACGCCCGCCACCACATCGCCCCAGCCGCTGCCATCGGGCTTGGGTTCCTGCGCGGCGATGGAAATCGCGAAATGCGGGATGCCGTGGAGGAAATTGGTGGTGCCATCAAGCGGATCGACGATCCAGCGCGGCATTCCGGGATCACCTTCGATCACGCCGGCTTCCTCCATCACGAAGCCCCAGCCGGGCCGCGCGGTGAGCAGTTCGTCATACAGCGTGCGTTCGGCGCGGATATCCGCCTTGCTGACGAAATCAGCCGGGCCTTTGCGGCTTGCCTGCAAATGTTCGACTTCGCCGAAATCGCGCCGCAAACGCCCGCCCGCCTTGCGCGCGGCGCGTTCCATTACGCGGATCAGGCCGGAAATAGCTGCCATCAGTTTTGCTCAGTTCGCCTTGCCGACATAGGCCTGTTCATAGACATCGACGATGATCCGCGTGCCGCTGCCGATATGCGGCGGCACCATGATCCGCACGCCGTTATCGAGGATCGCGGGCTTATAGCTCGACGAGGCCGTCTGCCCCTTCACCACCGCGTCCGCGTCGACAATCGTTGCTTCGATCTGCGCGGGCAGTTCGACCGAGATCGGCCTTTCGTCCCACAGTTCAAGATTGACCTGCATCCCGTCCTGCAAAAACGGGCGCGCATCGCCGAGCAGATCGCCGGGCAGCGTGATCTGTTCGAAGGTGTCATTGTCCATGAACACCAGATCATCACCCTCGGCATAGAGGAACTGGAATTCCTTGGTGTCGAGCCGCACGCGCTCAATCGTGTCGGCGCTACGGAACCGCACGTTGGTTTTGCGGCCATCCTGCAGGTTCTTCATTTCGACCTGCATATAGGCCCCGCCCTTGCCCGGCTGGGTATGCTGGATCTTGGCGACCTTCCAGATGCCTTTTTCATATTCAAGGATATTGCCGGGGCGAATATCGACGCCGCTGATCTTCATGGGGCTATTGGCCTTTGTGCAAGGAAGTGGTGAGAGCGCACCGCGCCGAAACGCAAGCGCCCGAAAATGATGCGCGCCCATAGCCGAGCCTGCCCGTCCCGGCAAGCGCGGGCAGAAGCCTGCTGAAAGGCTTGGCCTTCGCCGCTGCTGGCTGATAGAGGCGAACCCATCATGAAGACCCGTTACATTTTCCTGCTGATCATCAGCGCCGCTGCCGCCGCCGCCTTCCTGCCGGGAAGCGCCTACGGGCAGGATCGCGCAAAATCACTCCCGCCTAACCGCGACGATAGGCCTTCGTCCGGGGTGCTCGGCATTCTCCAGCATGGGAACTACGAATGCGCGCTGCCGGGTGATGCCGGCAGTGTGGCCTTTGATGTCGTGGCCGAAGAAGGCTTTCGCATCGGCGCCGCGTCAAGCTACGTCAACGCCGAAGGCAACGGGATTTACCTGATGCGCGGGGATGAAGTGTTGTTCACCCGCGGCCCCAAGAAAGATCAGCGTTTCCGGCGGCTTGGCGATAACACCTTGCAAAAATTGAATGCCGACGGGAGTCCGAGCAAGCTGATCTGCACCCGGCTCGGCTCGACGTTTTAGCGCGCCGTTTCAACGCGATTCGGCGATCGCCTTGGCGAAGGCTTGCACAGCAGCGACTTCGTCCCCGCCCCATACCGCGCCCGACACGGCGAGAAAATCTGCGCCAGCCTCTATCAGCGGGGCGCAATTGTCGGGGGTGATCCCGCCAATCGCGACGCAGGGAATTTCGAAGATCTGGCTCCACCATTGCAGCAGTTCGAGGTCAGGCCGTTCAGCGTCCGGCCCTTTATCCTTGGTGGTGGAGGGATAGAACGCGCCGAATGCGACATAATCGGCCCCCGCCTCGCCCGCATCCATCGCCTTGTGGCGGCTGGCATGGCAGGTCACGCCGATCTGCGCCTCACGCCCCAGTTCTTCGCGCGCTTCGCGGGGTGATCCATCGTCCTGCCCCAGATGCACACCATCCGCCTTCAACCGCTTGGCCAGCGCCACCGAATCGTTGACGATAAAGGCGACATCATGCGCGGCGCAGATCGCCTGCAAGGGCGCGGCGAGCGCGGCGGCTTCGTGGTTGTCGAGGCCCTTCACCCGGAACTGGAACGCGGTGACAAGCTGGCTTTTCGGCCCCTTGCCCGCCGCCAGCGCGCGTTCGAGCCGTTCGGGAAAGTCGCCGGTCACATCAAGCGGCGAAATGAGATAAAGCTGAGTTTCGGTCATGCCATGCGCGCTAATCGCTCGCGCGGCATCTGTCACCTGTTCAACCGGCGACGCTGGCGCTGGCGATCTGGTCGATGGCCTTGCCCAGCACCGCGTCGAATTCCTTGTCCGACTGACCTTTTCGCAGATCCTGCAACAGCCCGCGGCTGAAGCTGGCGATCATGCCGGGGTTCCGGGCTAGCTGCGAACAGGCATCATCGGTCGAAAATCCGCCCGACAGCGCGACCACGCGCAGCACCTTGGGATGCTGCGTCAACGGCGTGTAAAGGCCTGCGGTCGCCGGGATCGACAGCTTGAGCATCACCTGCTGGCCATCGGGCAGTGCTTCAAGCTGCCTGGAGATTTCGGCCAGCAGCATCGCTTCCCCGGCGGGGCGATCGGCGGCGGTTATGTCATATTCGGGCTCTAAAATCGGCATCAGCCCAGCGGCAATGATCTGCCTTGCGACGTCGAATTGCTGCGCCACGATGGCGGCGATCCCGGCCGGATTGGCGGATTTGATGACCGACCGCATCTTGGTGCCGAACATCCCGGCTGCGAGGGATTTTTCGAGCAGTTCTGGCAGTTTGGTCAGCGGCTTCATCAACTGCACGCCATCAGCCTCATCCGAAAGGCCTTGATCCACCTTGATAAACGGTACGATCCCGCGCGCCTTCAGCGCATCGCCGGTCGATACCCCGTCAACCACACCGTCCATCGTTTTTTCAAACAGAATCGCGCCGATCACCTTGCCGCTGCCGAAACAGGGCGATGTGATGACACGCGCGCGCATCGCGTGGATTTGCGCGAACATTTCATCTTCGCTCGACCAATCGCCATCCGCGACACCGTAGCCATGCAGCGCCTTGGGGGTGGAACCACCCGACTGATCGAGCGCGGCGATAAAGCCCTGCGCTGAGGCAATACGATCAGTCATGGTTTGCAAGTTCATTGCGGCGTTCTCCGATGACGCAACTGGGTGGGCGGGACTTGTTTTCGAGGTTTCTGCATACCTATGCATAACTCTCGTAAGTGCCCTTAGCGACGAGATCGACGCGCTGCAATATCAATGCTGCATCTGCACACAGGTGGATTGCGCGCGGAGCTACCTCGCAGCGATCAACGTCGCGACAAGCGCCTGATAATGCCGGTAAAGCTGAGCGCAGGCTGACCATCGCCTGTCACCATTCCGCGCACAAAGATGGTCTTGCCCCCGCCGCGGGTCACCTCACCGCGCGCCTCAACCAGCGCGCCGGGGTTGACCGAACCGAGGAAATCGCCCGCAAGGTTGAGCGTAACGGCATGATCGCCGGCCAGTTCATCGGTGGCGATGGCAAACAGCGCGAAATCGGCAAAGGTCAGCAGGCAGCCGCCGTGCATGAACCCGCCGCCGTTCATGTGCCGCGCTTCGGCACGGAAGGCGCTGACATAGGAACCATCCGGCTCGCGCTTCATGAAGAACGGGCCGGAACGGGTTTCGAACGGATCGCCCTGCCAATATCGCCACCCGGAAAATTCGCCCGTTTCCACCGTTGTCAGCGTGCCGTAGCTGGTTTCAACTGCCTCGCTCATGCCTGTTTCCACAATTGCAGGCCGCGCACTGCATCGGCGATGCGGTCGCCCTCTTCCAGCCGCGCGAGGCTCATGTCGTTAAGGTTCCAGTTGCGCGAGATACTGCCGCGCCGCCACAGGGCGGACAAAAGGAAAGGCCCTGTCCACACCTTCCCGCCAAGGCGCAATTCAAGCTCCGCTCCGGCGATGAACCATGCGCTCTTGCCATGCTGGCGAACGAACACTTCGCGAAAGGCGAATTTGGTGCAGGCAAAGCCGCGCTCCATCGCGGCGATAAAGCTCGGCCGGTCGAGCAATTGCGGTGGCAGCGTGCCGACCATGAACATGAAATCGCGCGCGGTCAGTTTCTTCATCGCCTTGGCATCGCCCGCCACCCAGGCGCGCATCGCGCCCAGCGCCAGCGCCTCGATCTCGGCACTAACATCGGCCATGTCAGGCCTCCAGCGCGGCCACGCCGGGCAGGACGCGGCCTTCCATCCATTCGAGGAATGCCCCGCCAGCGGTTGAAACATAGGTGAAATTATCGCCCGCGCCCGCTTGTGCCAGCGCCGCAACAGTATCCCCGCCGCCCGCCACGCTGATCAGTGATCCTTCCAGCGTCAGCGCCGCCGCAGTCCGCGCCAGCGCCACGGTGGCCGTATCAAACGGTTCGGTTTCAAACGCGCCCAGCGGCCCGTTCCACACCAGCGTGCGGCAGGTCTTGAGCACATCGGCAAGCGCTTCTGTCGCCTGCGGGCCAAGGTCGAGGATCATCTCGTCATCGGCGACTTCATGGACGTTGCAAGTGCGCAAGGATGCCGGATTGGCGGCGAATTCCTTTGCTACGACAACATCATAGGGCAGGTGAACGGTGCATCCGGCATGATCGGCCTCGTCCATGATCCGGGTGACGGTGGCGGCCAGATCATGTTCGCACAGGCTTTTGCCGACATTGACCCCGCGCGCGGCGAGGAAGGTGTTGGCCATGCCCCCGCCGATGATCAGGTGCTGAACCTTGCCCACAAGGTGTTCGAGCACGGCGAGCTTGGTCGAAACCTTCGCCCCGCCGACCACTGCCGCGACCGGCGTTTCGGGATTGCCAAGCGCGGCATCCAATGCCTTCAATTCGGCCTCCATTGACCGCCCGGCATAGGCAGGCAGGTGATGCGCCAGCCCTTCGGTGGTGGCATGGGCGCGGTGTGCGGCGCTGAAGGCGTCGTTGACATAGAGCGTGCCGTGCGCGGCAATCGCCTGCGCCAGCGCCGGATCATTGGCCTCCTCGCCCGGCCAGAAGCGGGTATTTTCGAGCAAGCCGATATCGCCGCCGCGCAGAATACCGATCGATTGTTCCACAACTGGCCCGGTGATTTCGGGGATGAACATCACCTCCTTGCCCAGCACATCCTCGACATCGCCCACCACCATGCTGGTCGACAGCACCGAGGAACGCTGCCCGCCCGGACGCCCGAAATGCGCAAGCAACAGCACCTTCGCGCCCTTGCCCGCGAGTTCGAGGATGGTCGGCTTTACCGCCACGGCCCGCGTCAGATCAGTGGCCGATCCATCCTTCATCGGCAGGTTGAGATCAACGCGCACCAGCGCGACCTCGCCGGTCAGGTCAGCGGGCAGATCATCGAGAGTCTTGAACTTGGCCATCTTATTCACCCGTCATTCCGGCGTAGGCCGGAACCCAGAGGCTCCGGCCACGCTCATTCGCTCTGGGCCCCGGCCTGCGCCGGGGTGACGAAGCTCGCTTACAAAAACTTCGCCATCACTCCGGCGGTATCGACCATCCGGTTGGAAAAGCCCCATTCATTGTCATACCAGCTGACCACGCGGGCCAGTTTGCCATCCATCACGCTGGTTTCGAGGCTGTCGACCGTCGAACTGGCGGGGTAGTGGTTGAAATCCGAGGACACGAGCGGCTGATCGGTGAAATCCAGCACGCCCTTCATCGGGCCATCGGCCGCCGCCTTCAACGCAGCGTTGATTTCATCAACACTGGTTTCGCGGCTGGGCACGAACACCAGGTCGACCATGCTGACATTGGGGGTCGGCACGCGCACTGACGATCCATCAAGCTTGCCCTTCAGTTCGGGTAGCACCAAACCAACCGCACGCGCCGCGCCGGTGGTGGTCGGGATCATGTTCTGCGCCCCGGCACGCGCCCGGCGCAAGTCCTTGTGGATCTGATCGAGCATCTTCTGATCGTTGGTGTAGGAATGGATCGTGGTCATGAACCCGCGTTCGATCCCGATCACATCATTCAGCACCTTCGCGACCGGGGCGAGGCAGTTGGTGGTGCAGCTGGCATTGGAGATGATCACGTCATCGCCCGTCAGCGTGTCGTGATTGACCCCGTAAACAATGGTCTTGGACACGCCGGCCGCGGGCGCGGAAATCACCACGCGCTTGGCACCGGCAGTAATATGCGGGCGGCTGGCTTCGTCGGATTGGAAGAACCCGGTGCATTCGAGCACGATGTCCACGCCCATCGCGGCGTGCGGCAGTTTGCCCGGATCACGCTCTGCGGTGACGGCGATACGTTTGCCATTGACGATGATCGCATCGCCATCGGCGGTCACTTCGCCAGCGAAGCGCCCATGCACTGTATCATAAGCGAACAGCAGCGCATTGGACTTGGCATCGGCCAGATCATTGATCGACACGAGATCGAGATCATGGTCATCGCGTTCGAGGATCGCGCGCGCAACCAGACGTCCGATGCGACCAAAGCCGTTGATGGCAACTTTTGTAGCCATGATAAAAACTCCTGCTTAGTTGTTCAGTTTATTCTGGATTTGCGGAACAATTGTGTCAGCGATGAGGCCGAAATGGGCGAACAGGTCGCCCGCCGGGGCCGAAGCGCCAAAGCTGTCGATCCCGATATTCAGCCCATCGCGCCCGGTGTAACGCTGCCAGCCAAAAGTGCTTGCGGCTTCAATCGAGACGATCAGCGCATCATCGGGCAGGATATCGGCGCGGTAGGCTGCGCTTTGTTGGTCGAACAATTCGGTGCAGACCATCGACACCACATCAGTGCCCACGCCCGCCGCTTCAAGCTGCGCGGCGCATTGGGCCGCCAGTGAAACTTCCGATCCGGTAGCGATGATGACGACCTTGCGCGGGGCAGCCGCCGATTGGATCCGGTATCCGCCGCGCGCCGACAGGTTTTCACCCGGCTCAAGCCGCAATTGCGGCAGGTTCTGACGGGTCAGCGCCAGCACGGTCGGGCGGTCTTTCTGCGCCAGCGCGATTCCCCAGCATTCGGCAGTTTCCACCGCATCGGCCGGGCGCATCACCAACAGGTTCGGCATCGCCCGCAGCGACGCGAGGTGTTCAATCGGCTGGTGCGTCGGCCCGTCTTCACCCAGCCCGATGCTGTCATGCGTCATCACGTATATCACGCGGCAATGCTGCAAGGCCGAAAGCCGGATCGCACCGCGTGCATAATCGGTGAACACCAGAAAGGTGCCGCCATAGGGGATCACGCCGCCATGCAGCGCCATCCCGTTCATCGCCGCGGCCATGCCAAATTCGCGGATGCCGTAATTGACATAACGGCCCGCGTAATTGTCACGGTTAAAGGTAACGATTCCGCCGGCCAGCGTGTTGTTCGATCCGGTCAGATCGGCGCTGCCGCCGATGGTATCGGCCAGCGCCGGATTGATCGCCGCCAACGCGATTTCGGACGCCTTGCGGGTGGCGATTTTCTGCGGGGCGGCGATCAGGCCCGCGATGTGGTCATCAAGGTTGAAACCTTCGGGCAGGTCGCCCGCCATGCGGCGTTCAAAATCCGCCCGCTGCGGGGACGCCGCTAGCCGCCCCGCCCATGCCCCATGCGCCGCGCGGCCCGGTTCGGCTGCCCGGTGCCAATCGGCGGCGATGTTGCCGGGGATCACGAAAGGTTCAGCCGTCCAACCCAATTCGGCGCGCGCAGCGGCAACCTCTGCCGCGCCGAGCGCCGCACCGTGGGTGGCGCTGGTGCCCTGCTTGTTCGGCGCGCCCTTGCCGATCACTGTGCGGCACGCGACCAGCGATGGGCGCGGATCGGCCTTGGCCTCAGCCAAAGCGCGGTCGATATCGGTAAAGTCATGCCCGTCGCACTCCGTCACGTGCCATCCGGTCGCAGCATAGCGCGCCTTGATGTCCTCGGACGTGGAAAGGTCAGTCGCGCCGTCGATGGTGATGCGGTTATCGTCCCACAGCACGTTCAGCCGCCCCAGCCCAAGGTGCCCCGCCAGCCCTATCGCTTCGTGGTTGATGCCTTCCATCAGGCAGCCATCGCCCGCGATCACCCATGTGCGGTGGTCGACGAGAGCGTCGCCATAAACGGCGTTCAGGTGCCTCTCGGCCATCGCCATGCCCACTGCCATCGCCACGCCCTGCCCCAGCGGGCCGGTGGTGCATTCCACCCCATCGAGCAGAAAGTTTTCCGGATGGCCCGCACACGGACTGCCCAGCGTCCGGAAATTGCGAATGTCATCAATGGTCGGCGCGGCATAGCCTGACAGATGCAGCAGGCTGTAAATCAGCATTGACCCATGGCCCGCCGACAGCACGAAACGATCCCGGTCAGCCCAATGCGGCGCGGCGGGATCAAACTTCAGGTGCCCCGTCCACAGCACGGTAGCGACATCGGCCATGCCCATCGGCATTCCCGGGTGGCCCGAATTAGCGGCCTCTACGGCATCCATCGACAGGGCGCGGATGGCATTGGCCATGGGTTGAAGGCGGGCGACGTCGATGCTCATGAGCGCAAAATTCTCCTGCTGCGGCACCGCAAACTGATGCGGCACGGCCCGTTGCCCGCCCGGGGACAAATCTTGCAGTGCAGCGCGATTCGATGCCGGAAGGTGGCCGCCGTGCCATTGCCGAGCCGCCGGGGTAGGTCAACCTTGCGTCGCTATACCGTGATCGCGGCCCGCGCGCGCCAATCGCGCCCACTTATCAACAGCCTCGCCCAAACCTTTGCGTGGCCTTCGCTATCTTGGTAATGTCATTTATATGACCGCCGATCGTATCGCGACCGCCATAACGCGTATCGAGGCTGCAATGCAGCGGATCGACGCCGCGCGCGAAGCGGGGGCGAAGTCAGGCGTGGCGGCTGGTGCTGGCTCAGCCCGGGTGGTCGAACTGGTCAACAGCCATGAAAAACTGCGTGAACACGTCGCGGAAAGCCTTCGCGAACTTGACGATCTTCTGGGCAAGCTGGAGGAATAGCGCGCGATGAGCACCGTCACGCTCACCATCGGCCCCAAAAGCTACACCATCACCTGTGCTGAGGGTGAGGAAGCGCATATTTCAGCGCTGGGCGCGATTATTGCGGAAAAATATGCACAATTGGGGGCTGCGCGCGCGCCTCTGGAGGCGCAAAATCTGCTGTTTGCCGCGCTGTTCCTTGCCGATGAACTGGCCGAGGTTCGGAAAGGCAATGCCCCCTCACCAGCGCCCGCACCTGCGCCTGACCAGCAAGCGATAGAGGCCCTGCGCGCGGCGATTGCCCAGCTTGAAGATGATCTTGCCGCCGCGCGCGAAGCTGCAGATGCGCCAGATGCCGACCTGTCCGGAGGCGCAGACGCGTCCGATGCGCTTGCCCAGCAGCTCGAAGCGCTGGCGACCTGCGCTGAAGCCACGGCAAGCGCGCTTGAAGCGGCGGCTGCAAGCGCCTAGATACTAACATGGCGGGACTGCCCGGCACGAGCCGATTGAATATCCCTGAGGCTATAAGCAATCCAATGGGAACTGTCCCTGCCCTTGCCTACTGGTTCGTCCGGGAGGTTTGGGCATACGGCGCCCACCTGACGTAAGACGCGTCAGAGGATTTCTAGCGCAAACGACCCATGGTGGTTCCGCCACGTTTTTGTTCAGCCTCAAGCGCCGGCGCGCGCATCCGCGCGCTTGGCTTTCCTGCGGGGGCCCGGCCCCTTTGGGGCCACCCCTTCGGGCGGGCGGTCGCCCTTGCGGGCCGTTGGCCCGTTTTTGTTGCCCTACCGCTTCGCTGCTTGAGTGCGTTTTTTGTTTTCGATCCTCGCTCATGCTGGCTGCGCCAGCTTCGCTGCGGGCGGGCAGTCGCCCTTGCGGGCCTTTGGCCCGAGGGCTACCGCTGCGGCGCATGATTGATCCAACCAAATCCGACCTCCGCCGCCAATTGCGCGCCACGCGCCGTGCGCACGTTGCTGCGCAGCCGGATGCGATCCGCGCGTTGTTGTTCCACCGGCCACCTGCTCCGGTTGTTGCGCAAATCGCGCCTGATGCGGTGATCGGTCTGTATCATGCCGGGCCGGACGAGGCCCCGGCGCATGGCTATGCCCGGTTCTTCCACGATGCGGGCCACACTATCGCCCTGCCGCACTTCACCGCGCACGACGCCGCGATGACCTTTCGCCGTCACAGCGACCCCTACGACGATAGCGACCTTGCCCCCGGCCCGTTCGGCATGATGCAACCCGGTGCGGAGGCAGAGCCGCTCACCCCCGACGTGCTGTTCGTGCCGTTGATCGGCTTTACCGCCGCGCTTGATCGTTTGGGCCAAGGCGGCGGGCATTATGATCGCTGGCTGGCAGAACATCCCGGCGCGCAAGCGATCGGGCTGGCATGGGACGCGCAAGCTTGCGACACCCTGCCGAACGAGCCGCACGACCGGCGGTTGAATGCGGTGATAACTCCCACCCGGATTTACGGAAGCTTCTGATGCGTGAAACCCCGACCTGGCGAATTCCGTTTGGCATCATTGGCCTGTTTATCGCGCTGATCATCTACGCCGTGATCATCGCGCGCTATGCCCCCGGCCTGATCGGTCAGTGGAACGGCCTTGCGCAAACGGTGGTCTATGTGGTGCTCGGCCTGATCTGGCTGTTGCCGC
The DNA here is from genome assembly GCF_040547625.1 of Porphyrobacter sp. MBR-155. Classification (NCBI taxonomy): domain Bacteria; kingdom Pseudomonadati; phylum Pseudomonadota; class Alphaproteobacteria; order Sphingomonadales; family Erythrobacteraceae; genus Porphyrobacter; species Porphyrobacter sp. MBR-155. The sequence goes on along the minus strand of NZ_JBEPQB010000005.1, from coordinate 193,631 downwards.
TCAGGCGGTTCCTGATCTGGATGGAAACCGGGCGGTGGAGCGCGCCGCAGGGGGCGCAGACAAAAGAAAAGGCGGACTGACGCCCGCCCCTATTCAATGTTCTGTTCGATGTCTTGATGTGAAGCCACTTGACCCTCTGCGAGGAAAGTGGCGCGAGTGACGGGACTTGAACCCGCGACCTCCGGCGTGACAGGCCGGCGCTCTAACCAACTGAGCTACACCCGCGTATTTCATTCCGTTGAGCGTTCAGGCGATGCCATCCCGTTCGTTGGAGCAGCGCCATTAGGGCTGGCTTCGAAAGCTGTCAACGCTCTCGTCACCAGCCTTGCCGCGAATTTTTCATCAATCCACCAGCAGCAGTGCCGGAGTTTCGATCAGCCGCTTGATCCCCTGAATAAAGCTGGCGGCATCGTGCCCGTCGACCACCCGGTGATCGCAGGAAATCGAGATGTTCATCAGCTTGCGCTTGGCGATTCGTTCCCCGCCCATGCCATCAGGCACGAACATCGGGCGTTCGACGATGCGATTGGGGCCGATGATCGCCACTTCGGGCCGGTTGATCACCGGCGTGGTCGCCACCCCGCCCAATGGGCCGAGCGAGGTTATCGTGAGCGTTGAGCCCGACAGTTCTTCGGACGTTGCCTTGCCGGTGCGCGCGGCTTCGGCCAGGCGGCCAATTTCCCGCGCCAATTGCCACAGATTGCGGCTTTGCGCGTCGCGAATCACGGGCACCATCAGTCCATTATCGGTCTGCGCCGCCATGCCCAGATGCACGCTGCCATAACGCGTCACCACGCCCGCTTCGTCATCATAGCGCGCGTTGATCATCGGGAAGTCCGGCACCATCTTGCAGATCGCGGCAATCAGCAGCGGCAGCATGGTCAGCTTGGGCCGATCCCCGCGCGCGGCATTCAGTTGCGCGCGCAAGGTTTCCAGATCGGTGACGTCGCATTCCTCGACATAGGTGAAATGCGGAATGTTGCGCTTGGCGGCCGCCATGTTCTGCGCGATGCGTTTGCGCAGGCCGATGACCTTGATCGCCTCATCACTGCGCGCCTGGCCCGCCGGGGCGAAGCCACTGCCGGCGTTGTAAGCGAGAAAGGCATCCAGATCGCCGTGGCGCACACGGCCATCCTCGGCAGGCTTTACCTGCGCCAGATCAACGCCAAGGTCGCGCGCGCGCTGGCGCACAGCGGGGGAGGCGAGGACTTTGGCCTCTCCCCCTCCCCTTGGGGAGGGGGTTGGGGGGTGGGGGTTCGAGGGTGCGGGGGGACGACGCACCATTTCAGGCGTTGAGCCCCCATCCCCAACCCCTTCCCCTTGGAGAAGGGGCTTTTCAGGCGCATCGGACATTTCGTCTTCGATCTGCTCGGCTGCGGCCTCAGCCTCAGCCTCAGCCTCCTCCGAAACCTCGCCCTCAACCTCGATCACCAGCAGCATCGCTCCGATGGCGATCACATCGCCAGCCTCGCCTGCAACCTCGGTCACAATGCCTGCCACCGGGCTTTCAATGTCGATCGTTGCCTTGTCGGTCATCACGTCGACAAGGTGCTGATCCTCCTCGACCCGATCGCCGATCTTTACGTGCCATTCGACGACTTCCGCCTCGGCAACGCCTTCGCCCACGTCGGGCATATTGAATGTGAACTTCGCCATGGTGCGCTTACTCGCTCAAAAGCTTGTCGATGGCCTCGCCAATGCGGACTGGGCCGGGGAAATAGGCCCATTCGAGGCTGTGGGGATAGGGCGTGTCAAACCCGGTCACACGTTCGACCGGGGCTTCGAGATGGTAGAAACAGCGTTCCGTCACCAGCGCCGACAATTCCGCGCCGAAGCCGCTCGTGCGGGTCGCCTCGTGCACGATCAGACAGCGGCCGGTTTTTTCAACCGAAGCCTCAATCGCCTGAATATCAAGCGGCACCAGCGTGCGCAGGTCAAGGATATCGGCATCAATGCCCTTGGCCTTGCACACTGCCTCGGTGACGTGAACCATCGTGCCATAGGCGAGCACGGTCAACGCCTCACCTTCGCGCACGTGCCGCGCCTTGCCCAACGGGATGCGGTAATAGCCTTCGGGCACCACGCTATCGGGGTGTTTCTTCCACGGTTCGACCGGCTTGTCGTAATAGCCGGAAAACGGCCCGTTATAGATCCGCTTTGGCTCAAAGAAGATCACCGGATCATTGTCTTCGATGGCCGCAATCAGCAGTCCCTTGGCATCGTACGGGGTCGAAGGGATCACGGTTTTCAGGCCCGAGACATGGGTAAACAACGCCTCGGGGCTTTGGCTGTGGGTCTGCCCGCCAAAAATCCCGCCGCCGAACGGCGAACGCACCGTCAGCGGCGCGATGTAATCACCCGCCGAACGATAACGCAGCCGCGCGGCCTCGGAAATCAGCTGATCGAGGCCGGGATAGATGTAATCGGCAAACTGGATTTCCGGCACCGGGCGCAGGCCATACGCCCCCATCCCCACCGCCGCGCCGATAATCCCGCATTCGCTGATCGGGGTATCGAACACGCGGGTTTTGCCGTGTTTGGCCTGCAAGCCTGCCGTGGCGCGGAATACCCCGCCGAAATAGCCGACATCTTCGCCCATGATGATCACATCGGGATCGCGGGTGAGCATGATATCGAGCGCTTCGTTGATCGCCTCGATCATGTTGATCCGGCGTTCTACAGTCGCTTCGGTCATGGTGTCAGGGCTCTCGCTCATCCGAACGGCCTTTCGCTGCCGAATTTGGTGATGCGTTCGCGGATTGCCTGATCTGCCTGTTCTTCAAGGTGCCAGGGCAATTCCTCGAACACATCTTCGAACATGGTGTGGAACGGGTGGTGCAGGCCGTGGCCGAGGATGCCGTTCTTTTCGGCTTCCTTGGTGGTGGCTTTGACCAGCTCAGCGCATTCAATGTCCATCGCCGCCTGCCGGTCCAAATCCCATTCACCAATCGCAATCAGGTGCTTTTTCAACCGCATCACCGGATCGCCGAGCGGCCATTCCTCCCGTTCCTGCGCGCTGCGATAACCGCTGGGATCGTCCGAGGTAGAGTGCCCTTCGGCGCGGTAGGTGAAATATTCGATCAGTGTCGGCCCATGATTGCCGCGCGCGCGGTTGGCGGCCCATTGCGCAGCGGCATAACAGGCAAGCGCATCATTGCCGTCTACCCTTAGCGCGGCAATGCCATAGCCCAGCCCGCGCGCGGCAAAGGTGGTGCGTTCGCCGCCCGCAAACCCGCTGAAGCTGGAAATTGCCCACTGGTTGTTGATCACGTTGAGGATCACCGGCGCGTTATAAACGGCGGCAAAGGTGCAGGCGGCGTGGAAATCGCCCTCTGCGGTGCTGCCCTCACCCACCCAGGTCGCAGCAATCCGGCTGTCGCCCTTGATCGCGCTCGCCATCGCCCAGCCGACCGCCTGCGGGGTCTGCGTGGCGAGGTTGCCCGAAATGCTGAAAAAGCTGTGCTCGCGGCTTGAATACATGATCGGCAGCTGGCGGCCTTTCAGCTTGTCGGCCCGATTGGAATAGATCTGGTTGATCATATCCAGCATCGGATATCCGCGCGCGATCAAGATGCCCTGCTGGCGATAGCTGGGGAACACCATGTCATCGCTCGCCAGCGCCATTGATGACGCAATCGAGGTCGCCTCTTCACCGGTGCACTTCATGTAAAAGCTGGTTTTGCCCTGCCGCTGCCCGCGAAACATCCGTTCATCAAAGGCGCGCACCATCGCCATGTGGCCGAGCATCGTGCGCAGGGTTTCGGGATCGAGCCGGGGGTTCCACGGCCCGTGCGCCTGATGATCATCGCCCAGCACTCGCACCAGACCATAGGCCAGATCGGCCATCTGCGACGGGTGGCAGCTTTCATCCGGGCGCGGCTGCGCGCCGGGGCTACCCACGTCGATATGCGAGAAATCGGCCTTGTCGCCGGGGCGATATTTCGGTTCGGGAACGTGCAGCGCGAGCGCCGGGCGGTTGGTGTCAGCCGGGTTTGCAGGTTCAGCCATCGGGCGCTCTCCCCCTTGCCTGGCACCGTGCCCAAAGCCGGTGCAATCATTGCTAGGAAGTGTATTTTTATTTCAACGCCGGGGAGCGGTCAAGCGCGGTGCATCATCCCGCCTCATACCGCAACAGGGGCGCTGATCGGGGGCAGCGGCGCGTAATCATGCACCACGAAATCATCGATCCGGTAATCGAATATTGTTTCGGGGGTGCGGGTAATTTCCAGCGTCGGGCGGCCCTGCGGCTGGCGAGTGAGCTGCTCCTCGATCAGATGCGCGTGGTTGAGATACAAGTGCACATCCCCGCCCATCCACACCAGCTCACCGGGAAGCATCCTCACCTGCTGCGCGATCATCCGCGTCAGCAACGCCGCCGACCACAGGTTAAACGGCAGGCCCAGCGCGACATCGCAGCTGCGCTGGTAAAGCAGGCAATTGAGCCGTGCAGCGCTCCCTTCTTGGGCGCCATCCCCCGCAACATGAAACTGATAGGTCTTGTGGCACGGGGGCAGCGCCATGCGGTCAAGCTCGGCCACGTTCCAGCCTTCGATAATATGGCGGCGGCTGCCGGGGTTGGTGCGCAGGCTTTCGATCACGGCCGCGACCTGATTGATGCCCTCACCCTGTTCATACAGCCCGTCAGGCCGATAACGATAGGTCGGCCAATCGACCCACTGCTTGCCATACACCGGGCCAAGTTCGCCCCAGCGCAGCGCGAAGGCTTCGTCAGCGGCGACGCGCGCGACAAAATCATCAAGACTGATCGCATCGCCCGTATCTTTAACGTAGCGCGCGTGCGGCCATTCGTTCCAGATTTTCACTCCTTGCAGCACCAGCGGGCGGATATTGGTGCTGCCGGTCAGAAACCAAAGCAATTCCCGAGTCGCGGTTTTCCAATAGACCCGCTTGGTCGTCAGCAGCGGCATCGCACCGCCCGCCAGATCGAACCGCAGCACCGCCCCGCACACCGACCGCGTGCCGATACCGGTGCGATCGATCCGCTCGCTGCCAGTTTCCCAGATGGTGCGCATCAGATCGAGATATTGCTGTTCGGGATGGTCAATCATGACCTGTGCCTAGCGCGAAATTGCCCGCTTGCCACCCCGCTCATCCACACCTATAGGGCGCGCCTTGCCTCGACCTGCGTGGGGCAATTTTCCGCGCAGGGCCGACACGGTCGGGGAGTAGCTCAGCCTGGTAGAGCACTGTCTTCGGGAGGCAGGGGCCGGAGGTTCGAATCCTCTCTCCCCGACCAATTATCCTTCATTGCATTGAAAGATAGCCTTGCGCATCCGCGCAGGGTGGTGCGCAGCACTGCGGCCGAATTGGCGAGCGAGGCCTCCCCTTCAAGGCGACCATTGATGCGCAGCATCACTGTCCCGCTTTGCTGCATCACCAGCGGGATAAGCTGCGTGCCTGTCAAACTGCCGATCCATTGTGTGCCACCCGCATTGGCGCGCCGCAGGGGAATATTTACCAGCCTGCCGGAAAAGTTCCACGTCATCGTCAACGCGTTGTCGCGTGCGGGTTTGTTGAGCAACATCGCCATGAACGGCTTGCCGCCTTCGCAATACAGGCTGAGAGATTCGATGTTTGGCGATCCCGCCGCGCTCACATAAGCAATCGGCGCGCGCCCCTGCACCGGAACCACTTCCCAAGGCGTTCCGGGCAGCGCCACTGCCGTTTCCGGCGGGCTGTTGTCCAACATCGTTTTGATCTCTGGCGCGACCGGCATTCGCCTGCCCGTGGCAGGGGGATAGACAGTCAGCTTGCCCCGTTCCCAAAGGCCTACCTGCACTTCCCGGCGGGCCGGGTCGATCATGACATAGGCCTGTTCTTCGCCGCCTTGATGCGGCGCGTTGCCTGACAGGTAAAAATAGTTCCCGGCGCGCTGCAATGGCGAAACGACTGACAGATTTTTCCGCAGTGCAGCCATTTTCGGGCCCATCCGCGATTTCAAAACGGCGGCCACGGCACCCTTTTCAAACAGGTCGATATTATCCTTGGCGTAGCTGCCCGGATATTTGCCGACAAGGCTGGCGAGGTTGTTCCATTCCGCAGGGATGCCTTGCACGGCAACCGCCACTTCCGGCTGCGGCGGCGCTGGAGTGCCCGCAGGAGCGCTGCCTTGACAAAGAGTGAACAACCCGCCGCCGGTGAATGACGCATGGAACGGATCGGGGCGCTGACCCGGCGCAAGGTCGGGCTCAAAGCGGATGACCCCCGGCTTCTCGTCATCGTTGACGAACATCAGCACGCGGCCAAAATCATTATTGCTTACCGGAAAGGGGAAGAAAACCGACATGATGCCGTCATAGCGCTGACCCATAAAGGTAAGCGCATATTCCACCCTCGGGGGCTTTACCTCGCGGCCATTGGCGCGGAACGTCATGCCCTTTTCATCAATGGTCACGCGCGGTTCTTTTGCGCAGTCACCGCGCGGGGCGTAGCTTCCATAAATATGGTCGATGCCCTGATCTTTGAAACTCGTCAGCGGAAGCGCCTGTGCACTTGCGGCTGCAAATGCGCCCAATGCACAAACGCCAAGGGCCGCGCTGACCCGACCAATCGTGGATGGTTTGAAAGGATGCCAATCCATGCCAATTCCCCCCGGAACAGACGTTTCCCAAAAGCCCGCTGACTCGCAACCGGATCAGAGACTGCACCAGCGCGATAACGCAAGCGCCCCATTTTGTCGCGCCTGTTTTGGGCCTTGGCGCTCACCGCGTCCGCACTCGCGCTGAGCCGGGGGTTTGGGGCGTGGTCAACTCGCAAGCGATCAAGATGGGTAATGGGCGGGAAGCTGCCAATCCGCGCACATCGTCACCCCCGCGCAAGCTGGGGCCTTGGGCTTTCAAGCGCCGTGTTTGCCGCCTGAGATCCCAGCTTGCGCTGGGATGACGGATAGTAGCGGGTTTTGGGCTTAGCGCGGATTGGGGGGATTGTCTGTGCCGCGGCAGGAGATCACCTTCTCGCCCGCCGCGAAACCTTCCACGCCGGTCATGTCGTAGGCTATGGCGTAGAAGCCTGCTGGCATCGCTCCCGATGGCAAATCGACGTTGAGTATCGTCGCTTTTCCGAGCTTGCGCCCAGCTTCAGCTTGACCTGCATCAGAATCGCCTGCGTTCAAGATCACGCCTTGCCCGTAGGCGCGATTATATGAGTCCATTGCAAGGATGGATAAAAACAGATTCCGATCCGCACCGCCGCACAGCGATGGGTCAGGCCTGACCGATGGCTGCCCTTCTCTGCACGCCGCGTTCTGCATCAGACGCACGTGATACCCTGCAGCATCCCCGTCAGTATCCGAACGCAGCAGCGCAAACAGCACCTTGTCATTGGGAAGAGGCACGGCAACAGCCTCGCCTTGCAAGCCATACCGCACCCCGCCCGCATCGCCCATCCGCACGCCCGTGCTCATGGTCGATTCCAGTACGCTTGCCCGGTTGCAAGCAAGGTTTCCGATACCCCTGCAGATATTCCAGCCATGAACCCCGCAACGATGGTGACAGGCGTGCGACACGTCCATCCTTTATCAATGCCAGCAAGCAAGGGAGTGCTCCCGGGCGTCAGTTCGAACGGCCCCGTGTAAAGATCGCCGATCGCTTCGGGCGCGCAGTGTATCCCGCATATCGATGATGTCGCACCGGGCAGCTATGCCATGGTTCATTATCTGGCCCACACCGCATTCGGCGGAACCGCATTTTACCGTCAGCGAAGCACTGGTTTTGCACAAATTGCAGCAGCGCAGCACCGCGCATATGCTGCGGCGTCTAAAACAGTTTCCGGAGCGGTTCTAGCCGAGCAGCCATGCCCTGTAGATGCTGTAGCCACTGGTCACGATCAGCACCACAGCGACCGCAATCAGCAAGGCGCGCGGCTGCACGCGGCTGGCAAGGATCGCTCCGAACGGCGCGGCGATCACCCCGCCGATGATCAGCCCGACTGTTATCAGCGTGAAGGCAGCAAAGCCGAGTGACGCGATAAATGCGATCGAGATCGCCAGCGTGAGCAGGAATTCGGCCGAATTGACCGTGCCGATCACCTTGCGCGGATCACCGCCTTGAATCAGCAGGTTGGAGGTGACCACCGGCCCCCACCCTCCGCCGCCTGCTGCGTCGAGAAATCCGCCTGCCGCCGCCAGCGGACGGGTATAACGCGGGTCTTCGAACCGGGGCTTCGACAGGCGTATGGCCCGCCACAGCAAGTAGAACCCGATGCCGGTAAGATAGAGCATCACGAAAGGGCGGGCAGCCGCGGCATCAATGCTCGACAGCAGATAAGCCCCGGCGACCCCGCCCAGCACGCCAAACGGCACCAGCCGCCAGAACAATCCCCAATCGACATTGCGATGCCAGATATGGCTCGCCCCCGAAGCCCCCGTGGTGAACAGTTCGACCAGATGCACGCTCGCCGAAGCCGTGGCGGGCGGCACGCCGAGCGCGCTCACCAACAGGGTTTGGGTGATCACACCGAACGCCATGCCCAGCGCCCCATCGATCATCTGTGCGGCCATGCCGATCGCGATGAACGGCGCGATGGTGATGAGCAGCTCGGTGAAATCAGGCATGAGGTATGTCCTCTCTGTGAAACGGACGGAAAGATCAGAAACGGGTGCTGATTGTTCCGCCCCAGGTGCGCGGATCGCCCGGCAGCCCTGCGATCAGACCGGTCTGGCCCGGCCCGACAAACAATTGCTGGAAGAAGTTCTTGTCGAAGGCATTCCTGACCCAACCAAAGATGTTGAGCCCGGAATCGGTTCGGAAGCCAAAGCGGAAATTGGATAGGTGATACCCTTCGATCCGCGTCGCCTCGGACGGTGAGGCATTGGAGAAAAAGTCTGACCGGGTGCTGCCATCATAGCCAAGGTAGACCTCACCATCGCGGTCAAGCAGGCGCACCGGGACATTGCCCTCGGCGCCGAACGAGAAAGCCACCTTGGACACGCCCGGCAGGCGCTGGCCGGAAATGTCGCAGTTGGCAGGACTGATCCCGCCGGGCGTGCCGGGGGCGGATGGGGTCTGGCCCGGCGCGGCAGTGGTGCCGCCGCGCAATTCGACCGGGCATGGCGCGTCGACGAAGCGGACATATTTCGCATCGGTGTAGGCACCGCTGATGTAAGCGTTGAACCGTTCGCTGGGCCTGATGGTGAAATCTGCCTCAAGCCCTTGCGAGCGGACCTTATCCGCATTTGCCAGAAACCCGCGCAACACGCCGAACTGGCCATTGGTCACGGTCGCCTGAAAGTCGCTAATGTCGGTGCGGAATGCCGCGAGATTGAGCGTCGCGCGGCGACCCCAGAATTGCGTTTTCAGCCCCAATTCGAAGTGATCGACTTTTTCCGGCAGGATCGAACCCGCTTCTTCGATCGGCACGCCATTGGCATCGGTGGGCAGGCCATTTTGGTTGATCCCGATGGTCTTGAAGCTGCGCGCATAGGTGCCGTAGGCCCGCACATCGGGCGCAAGTTCATAGTTCAGCGTCAGATCATAGGTGAGGTTCCAGTCGGTATCCTTGGGCCCGCTGACTTGCGGGGTAAACACCGCCAACTGCGCTCGGCTGCGGGCATCGGTTTCGGTTCCGAGCAGTTCGGTGCCATCCCCGGTAAACACGCGCCGCTGGAAAAAGCCCTCTTTCTCATCATAATTTAGCCGCACGCCGGGCTGAATCGTCAACGCGTCTGTCACCCGCGAGCTCAACTGCCCGAACAGCGCAAGGCTGGTGCTTTCGAGAAACTGCGTGTTGCGCGCAGTGAGCCCGTCAAGCACGGTGGGATCGTTCGACAGCGGGTTGCTCGGGTTGATCGTCCAGCGGCTTGACGCTGGCCCGTGCCCTTCCAGTCCCTGTGTGTCGATCCGCTGATCAAAGGCGAAAGCCCCGACCACAAAGTCGATCTTATCGCCATCATAGGCGTAGCGGAATTCCTGCGTGTATTGATCCTGCTGCGACGGGTTCTGCGACAGAGTCACGATCGGCAGGCCGGTAAAGTCACGGTCGTTCTCGGGCTTCCAGTCCCACGTCCGCCATGCGGTGATTGATGTGAAGGTGCCCGGCCCAATGTCCCAGTTGATGCGCAAAGCAAGCCCGCCGATCGTGTTGCCCGCGTTGAGGTTGGCATCGAGATCGCTCAGCCGATCAAATGGGTTTGTGCTAGGCGGTGCATAATTTTGCGCGGCGGCAAGCGCAGCAAACTGCCGGTTGAGCGGGCGCTGGGTGGATACGGTGCGCACGAACACCGATCCGCAGCAATTGGCATCCTGCTTGTTATAATCACCCGCCAGCGTCACCCGCAGATTATCATTGGGCTGCCACAGCAACTGGGCGCGCAGGCCGATATTGTCGAGGCTCTGGAGGTCTTGCCCCGTGGTCACATTGAACAGGGTGCCGGTCCGGTCGGTCGTGGACACCGCAACGCGCGCGGCCAGTGTATCCGACAGCGGGCCGGAAATGGCGGCGCGCGCCTGCTTGAAGCTGAAATTGCCGACGCTCACCTCGGCGCTGCCTTCCAGATCGAAGGTCGGTTGTTTAGTCCTGATGTTGATCGCGCCCGCTGTGGTGTTTTTGCCATAAAGCGTGCCTTGCGGGCCGCGCAGCACCTCCACTTGGTCAATATCGACAAAGTCGAACGTGGCTGAGGCAACGCGGGCGTAATAGACATCGTCGATGTAGATGCCGACGCCCTGTTCGAACCCGTCGCTGGTAAGCCCGAATGGCACGCCAAGCCCGCGGATATTGACCGCGGTGTTGCGCGGGTTCGACGAAAACAGCTGAAGCGTCGGGGCGAGCTGCTGGACGCGGTCGATATTGAACGCCCCGGTCGATTCGATCTGCGGGCCGCCGATGACCGATATGGCGAGCGGGATTTCCTGCGCGGTTTCGGAACGGCGCCGCGCGGTAACGATGATGTCGTTGCCTGATGAGGCCTGTGCTTCTGAGCCGGCATCATCGGACGCCGCCTCGTCCTGCGCGAAGGCCGCAGCGGGAGTGATCGCGGCCAACGCCGCGCCAAGCAGCAAAGTGCAGCGGAGAGAAATCGGATACATGGTTTCGCCTTTGCAAGCGGGCATGCATCCGGTGGTCCGGTCTGCGGGTCCCTGTTTGTGTTAAGTTCATGGTATTGGTGATGATCGGCTGCGGCTGGAGCCGTCAGTCGTTCAGACGCTTTCTTTCGGTCACGTCGATCTGCATCACCCGGCCGTCATGGACGGTAAGCTGGATTGCGCCATAGCGCAGGCGCGACAGCGCTTCGCTGACCACGGCCAGCGCCTCGGGCAAAACCCCCTCGCGATCACCGTGTTTCTTGTCATGGTCCATTATCGGGCCTTTCCTTGCGCGAATTGCGTTTGCAGCGCAGGAATTAAACCCAAGTGAATTAATTGACAATAGGGTAAGGCAAAAGATTTTCTGTCCGGCGGTGAAAGGTTGGGTTTGTAGGCCGGAGCGATTGAAAGCTTGGCTCAGGTGCCGTCCTGGGAAAAGGGCGCCACCGGCATAATCGGATCAGACAACCGAATGGCGTCAAGGATCTGGGCAGTCCGGTCGCGCACATCCAGCAGCAAGGCGCGCGTCCGGCATTCGCCTTCGTCTAGGCAATTCTTGCACTTTTCATGGGCATAGCGACTGGCGCAGGGCACCAGCGCGAGCGAACCGCGCATATGGCGGATCAAATCGCCATAGGTGATGTCCACCGGAGCAATCGCCAGCCAATAGCCCCCATCACGTCCACGGCGCGAAGCAACGAGACCGTAGCGGGTAAGTTCGGACAGGATCACGGTCAGGAATTTGGCCGGGATGTTCTGCTTTTCGGCGATGACGGCGAGCTGAATCGGGCCCTCGCCGTAGTGGTCGGCAAGATGCTGCATCGCGCGAATGGCATATCGGGTTTTCTGCGACAGCATGGCCTTTTATCCATCTGCCAAGTAGGCAATGAGGTCAAGTCGCTCCACAAGCGACCCTGGCGCGTCACGCTCAATGACCGAAACGGGGTCGAAACCATCCCGCAGCGCGGAACGGCATCCCTTACCGCAAGCTCACCACGTTATCGCTGGCTTCGCGCACGCGGGTGCCGTTGAACAGGCTCATCATCGGCTCGTCGGCCACGGTCACCACCTGCGCCGCGCCATAGCCGTTGAAGCCGGTTTTCATCGCGGCACCATACGCGCCTATCATGCCGACTTCGATGTAATCGCCCGCCTGAATGTCGGCCGGCAGCGCGAAGGGGCCTTTCATGTAATCGGCATCGTCGCAGGTCGGGCCGTAGAAGGCGAAATCCGCGTCGGCTTCGATCAGATCATCCTCAAGCGCGCGCACCGGGAAGCGCCACGCGACGTGCGCGGCGTCATACAGCGCGCCGTAGGCACCGTCGTTGATGAAGAGTTCTTCGCCGCGGCGCTTGTTCACTTGCACGATCATCGAACTGTATTCCGCGCTCAGCGCCCGGCCGGGTTCGCACCACAGTTCGGCGTTATAGGCGATCGGCAACGCCTCGAAATGCTTGGCGATGATCGCGAAGTAATCTTCCATCGGCGGCGGTTCGAGGCCGGGATAGGCGCTGGGAAAGCCCCCGCCCACGTCGATCATGTCGATCACCACCGATGCTTCCGCAATCGCGGCGCGGGTGCGGTCTAGCGCCTGCACGAAGGCGAACGGCGTCATCGCCTGACTGCCGACATGGAAACACACGCCCAGCCAGTCGCAATGCTGGCGGGCCTGCTGGAGCAGCCCAGGCGCTTCGATCAGGTCGCAGCCGAACTTGCTGGCCAGCGAAAGCTCCGAATATTCGGACGACACCCGCAGCCGCACGCACAGGCGCAGGTCGCGCGGCGCTTCGCCGGTTTCGGGATGGCGGCAGGCGTCGACGATCTTTTCCAGTTCCTCAAGCGAATCGAGGCTGAAGGTGCGCACGCTGTGCTGGAAATAGGCTTCGCTGATCGCCGCCGGGGTCTTTACCGGATGCATGAAGCACAGCACCGCCTGCGGCAAAATCGCGCGCACCAGCCGCACTTCGGCAATCGAAGCGACATCGTAATGGGTCACGCCTGCATCCCACAGCACAGAAATCAAATCAGGCGCGGGGTTGGCCTTCACCGCATAGAGCACCTTGCCCGGAAACTTCTCGACGAAGAAACGGGCGGCGCGCCGCGCGGCGTGCGGGCGGTTGAGAATTACGGGTTCGTCCGGCGAAAGCGCGCGAACTACAGCCTGAGCGTCGGTATAGATGTGCAACTCAAGGGACCCCCGAAACGGTTTGTGAAAACCATAAAACGACAAGCTGCCTTGCGGTTAGGAAGTCCCCTTGGGGCAGCGGGAACGGCGCAAATAGGGCTTGCGGGCCGAATTGCAATCGAAAAATGGGCCGCACCGGGGCGGAATGTTGCTTTTCTGAGGCAACCCTACAAACACGACCGGAATGTGACTTAAACCTGCGGATTTTGCAGTTTCCCGCGCGTTCAGAAGGTTACGCGCGGCACCTGATCGACGCTACCCTGTTCGCTGTCATCGAGCCGGTGGAAATCCGCCTCGGCGAAACCAAGCGCGCCGGCAAACAACACAGCCGGGAACGATTCGCGCGCGCTGTTGAACCGCGCCACGGCAGCATTCAGCGCCCGGCGGGCAGCCGCGAGCTTATCCTCGACATCGCCGAGTTCGGTCTGGAGCGACTGGAAATTCGCGCTCGCCTTAAGATCGGGATAGGCCTCTCCCAAAGCCAGCAGATTATCGAGCGCGACCCGCAGCTTTTGCTCGCTGCCTGAAGAAGGCTCGCTATTTGCCGCCGCATTGCGCGCGGCGATCACTGCTTCGAGCGTTGACGCCTCATGTCCGGCATAGCCTTTGACCGCCTCAACCAGATTGGGGATCAGATCATGGCGTTGACGCAGCTGCGCATCGATATCGCCGATGCCTTGCCGCACACTCTGCCGCAGGCCGACGAGATTGTTGTAGATCCCGATCACCAGCAAAGCCAAAAGGGCTACGACCGCTAAAACCACCCAGACCATAAAATCCATTGTAACCCCCTTTAACCACTATCCGCTACTATGGAGCCGACAGGTTAAAGAATCTCGCGGGAGACGCAATGCGCACCAACATTGATACCCTAATGCAAGGTCAGCTGGGCGAATGGCTCGCAGGGCAGGCAGAGATGCGCGCTTCGGCAAAGGCAAAGGCCAGCGCGCGCTGGGTGTGGGGCGCGGTGATCCTGCTGCCCGCGCTCGCGTTCGTGTGGTTTGCCCCCGACCTGCCAACCGGGCTCAAGGCACTGATGACCTTCGGCGGTATCATGTTCGCCGGTATCTGGGGTTATCAGCCGATTGCCGAAGCGAAAAAGGCGATCAAGATCGGGATCAATTCGGCCATCGCGGAAAGCTTCGGCGTTTCTTACGACCATGAAGTTGAACCGGGCGCGGAGTTTGAGGCGGCCAAGACCTATGGCTTGGTTCCCGATTTTGACCGTTCCGGTTTCGAGGACCGCTGGCATGGGACTCTCGAAGGGCACAGCTTCAACCTTTACGAAGCGCACCTCGAAGAGCGCCGGGGATCGGGCAAGAACCGCCGCTGGGTGACAGTTTTTCGCGGGGTGATCATCCAGATGGGGTTTGGCCGGCCGTTCCGGTCAACCACCCTGCTGCAACGCGCAGGCAAGCATCGCAAATGGCTCGGGCTTGGCGGGGCAAGCGAGTATGTGAGCTTTGATGGTCATCGGCTGGACAAGGTGGATCAGGTGCACCCAGCTTTTGGCGAGGTGTTCACGCAGTTCAGCGATGATCAGGTCGAGGCGCGCGTGCTGGTGCACCCCGGCTATGTCGAACACCTGTTGCGGCTGGAAAGCGCTTTCGGCGCGAAGGAGCTGCGCGCCTTGTTTCGTGCAGGCGAGGTGATCATCGCGGTCGAAGGGCGCAACCTGTTCGAAAGCGGCGCGATTGACGCCAGCGGCGATCATGCCCGCGCCGAAGAAGCTGCGCGCCAGTTCAGCGCGCTGGCGGGGCTAGCGCTGGCAATCAACCAGAACGAGCGCGGACGGGTGCTGAAACCCGGCTCTAGCTGAGGCGATCCCTGAAATCGGCGTAATCGAACCGTTTGATGCAATCGAGCGCGTCGCTTTCACTGTCCCACATCCAGATGCTCGGCAATTGCACCCCGTTGAAGGTGTTGGTCTTGACCATCGAATAATGCGCCTGATCGAGAAACGCGAAACGTGCGCCGGGCTCCGCAGGCACCGGCAGGCGGTAATCGCCGATCACGTCGCCCGCGAGGCAGGATGGCCCACCCAACCGGATCGGGATCAGGTCGGGGTCAGCGATTTCGCCCAGCATGGCGGGGCGATAGGGCGCTTCGAGCACATCGGGCATATGGCAGGTGGCCGAAATATCGGTGATGCCGACGGGAACTTCGTTGAACATCGTATCCAGCAGCGTGCCGACCAGAATCCCCGCGTCGAGCGCGACTGCTTCGCCCGGTTCTAGGATGATCTGGCATCCGGTATCTTCGGCCGCGTCTTTCAGGAACTCCACCAGTTCATCGCGCTGGTAATCGGCCCGCGTGATGTGGTGGCCGCCGCCCATGTTGATCCATTTAAGCTGGCCGAAGAACGGCTCGATCACGTCAAACACCCGGTCCCAGGTGGCCTTCAGTGGTTCGAAATCCTGTTCGCACAGATTGTGAAAATGGATGCCCTCGACACCCTCCATGTGTTCTTCGGTCAGCTGGTCGAGCGGGAAGCCGAGGCGTGATCCCGGCGCGCTGGGGTCGTACTTGGCGACCTCGCCGGTGGGCACTTGCGGATTGATGCGCAGGCCAATGCTGACGCCCGCTCCGTTGGCAGCGGCGTGATCAAGGATCAGCCGCGCGCGTTCATGCTGGCCGGGGGAATTGAAGATCACGTGATCCGACAGGCGGCAGATTTCTTCTAGCTCCTCCGGCTTGAACGCGGCGGAATAGGTGGCTATTTCACCGTCGTAAAATTCGGACGCGAGCCGCGCTTCCCACAGGCCGGAGGTGGAGACGCCGTCAAGATATTCCCCGATGATCGGCGCTGCCGACCACATCGAGAACGCCTTCAATGCAGCGAACACCTTGATATCCGCACCATCAGCCGCCGCCGCATCGCGCACGTCCGCCAGCACGCGGCAATTGGCACGCAGCTTGGACGCGTCCACCACGAAAGCGGGGCTATCGACGCGCGACAGGTCAAAATGGGCAAAGGCGCCCGGATCACCGGCTTTGGTTTGCATTTTCACTCACTCTCGTTCGTCATTGCGAGGAGTCCCGAACTCGTTTCGGGGCGACGCGGCAATCCATTGTCTGACGCTGCAATCACGCGAGATGCCCGAAGCTGGATTGCTTCGCTACGCTCGCAATGACGAAGTGGCGTGAGCCTTGTCAAAATCAGAACCCGACCGGCCCGGCCATTTCCTCGACCGTCCACGGCAATCCGTGCGCGTTTAGCATTTCCGTGAAGGGATCGGGGTCCATTTCCTCCATATTGAACACGCCTTTCCCCTGCCAGTCACCACGCACCATCATCGCCGCGCCGATCATCGCAGGCACGCCGGTGGTGTAGCTTACCGCTTGGTTGCCGGTTTCCTCATAGGCTGCTTCATGCGAGCAGATGTTCTTGATGTAGAATGTCTTCTCGCCGCTGCCGTCCAGTGCTTCGCCTGTCGCGATCACGCCGATATTGGTGTTGCCCTTGGTCGTTTCGCCCAGCGATTCGGGCTTGGGCAGCACCGCGGCGAGGAATTGCAGCGGGATGATGTCGCGGCCCTGATACTTCACCGGATCAATCCGCGTCATCCCGACATTCTGGAGCACGGTGAGGTGGGTGATATATTGATCGCCAAAGGTCATCCAGAACCGCGCGCGTTCCAGTTCGGGGACGAACTTGGCGAGGCTTTCCAACTCCTCGTGATACATCAGGTAGGCGTTCTTCTTTCCTACCGCTTCGAAGTCGAATTCGGTTTTGACCTGCATCGCCGGGGTTTCCACCCACTCCCCATTCTCCCAGTGGCGCGCAGGGGCGGTCACTTCGCGGATGTTGATTTCGGGGTTGAAGTTGGTGGCGAAATGCTGGCCGTGATCGCCGCCGTTGCAATCGAGAATATCAAGCTGGCGGATGGTCTTGAGCTTGTGCTTCTTGAGCCACATGGTGAACACAGACGTCACGCCCGGATCAAAGCCCGACCCCAGCAGCGCCATCAACCCTGCATTCCTGTAACGGTCGTGGTAAGCCCACTGCCAGTGATATTCGAACTTAGCCTCGTCCTTGGGTTCGTAATTGGCGGTGTCCATGTAATCGACCCCCGCTTCAAGGCAGGCGTCCATGATCGGCAGATCCTGATACGGCAGCGCGAGATTGACGACTAATTCTGCGCCGGTCTTGCGGATCAGGTTGACCATCGCGGGCACTTCTTCAGCGTCGATTTCATAAGTGGCGATGTCACGCCCGCAGCGTTCCTTCACCGAAGCCGCAATCGCATCGCATTTCGATTTGGTGCGGCTGGCCAAGTGGATTTCAGGGAAAATATCCGCGTTGAACGCCATCTTGTGGACGCAGACCGAACTGACCCCGCCCGCACCGATGACGAGGACTGGTTTGGGAACCGTGCTGGATTTTGCTGCCGACATGATAGGAACCTTTCGTAATGCGAATCTTGCGCTGCGCTTACGCGAATGAATGGATGGGGACAAATGATCCAGGCTGATGTCAGAATACCGACCGGCGAAGGGGTTGTCGCCGCCGCCGATGCGATTGCGGCGATCCTGCCGCCGACGCCGCTGTTGCCGGTGACGATCAATGGCGTGCAGGCCTGGGCAAAGGCGGAAGTGCTGCAACCCGTCGGCGCGTTCAAGATCAGGGGCGCGTGGTGGCGGTTGATCAACCTCTCGCCGGAAGAACGCGCGGCAGGCGTGGTGGCGGTATCATCGGGCAATCATGCGCAGGGCGTGGCGTGGGCAGCGCGACGGTTGGGTATCCGCGCGGCCATCGTGATGCCGCATGATGCCCCGCAGGTGAAGCTCGACAATACCCGCGCGCTCGGGGCGGAGGTAGTGCTGTATCAGCGCGCTCCCAAGGAACAGGGGGGCGAGGATCGCGATGAAGTGGCCGCCAATTTGATCGCAGAGCGTGCCAAAGACGCAAAACCCACACTGGTTCACGCATTCGGCGATCCGTGGGTGATCGAAGGGCAAGGCAGCGCCGCGATTGAGGCCGCCGCGCAACTTGGCCGCGCGCCCAGCCGTATCATTACCTGCTGCGGCGGCGGCGGGCTGGCAGCAGGTCTCGCATTGGGTGCGCCGACAAGCGCGATTCACCCTGTCGAGCCCGTCGGCTGGGACATGGTGGGTCAGTCGATGGCGACGGGTGCAATCGTCCACGCCGCGCCCGATGCGCCCAAAACCATCTGCGACGCGCTGCAACCCAATGCGACCAAGCCGCTCAACCTCAGCCTGCTGCAAGGCCGGGCCGAGCCGGGGGTGGCCGTAACCGATGCCGAAGTGCGCGATGCGCAGCGGTTTGCCTTTTCCCATCTGCGACTGGTGGTTGAACCCGGCGGCGCGGCGGCGCTGGCAGCGGCGCTGGCGGGCAAGGTGCCGGTGGACGATGGCACGGTCATCATGCTGACCGGCGGCAATGCCGATCCGGCGGCGTTTGCCCGCACCCTTGCCGGGGCTGGCTAGCTGTGGATACCGTCACATTGCCGACACGCGGGCAAAATATGGCAAGGGTCTCACGTGACACAGGAACCAGACCACATGGCCACACAGGCAAAGCGCATCATCGAAGACGCGGTGATCCGCAAGGATGCAAGGATGGGCGATAAACTGTTAGACAAGGCATTTGCGCTGGCGTTCAACGGCCTCGTCTATGCCCAGATCTGGGAAGACCCGGTGGTCGACATGGAAGGCCTCGCCATCCAGCCTGACAGCCGCGTGATGTGCATTGCGAGCGGCAGTTGCAACGCATTGTCCTATCTCACCGCGAACCCCGAAAGCGTGACGGCGGTCGATCTCAACCACGCCCACGTGGCGCTGGGGCGGCTCAAGATCGCGGCGATCAGGCATCTGCCCAATTACGAACGCTTTCACCGCTTTTTCGCCCATGCCGATCACAAGGAAAACAACGCGGTCTATAAATCCATGATCGCCCCACACTTGGACGCGGAAAGCCGCGCCTATTGGGAAAAGCGCGACATTCGCGGACAAAGGCGCATTTCGTATTTCACCAAGGGCATCTACAAAAAGGGTTTGCTCGGCAATTTCATCGGCCTCGCCCATGTGTTTGCCAAACTCTACAAGATCGATCTGGGCAAGGTGCTTGAAGCGCAAACGCTGGAAGAACAGCGCGATGTGTTTGAACGCGAGTTGGCCCCGTTATTCGAAAAGAAGTTCATCCGCTGGCTGACCGATCAGCCCGCCTCGCTGTTCGGCCTCGGCATCCCGCCCGCGCAATTCGAGCATCTCGCCGGCGATCAACGCATGGCCGAAGTGCTGCGGCGGCGGCTGGAAAAGCTCGCCTGCGATTTCGAGGTGAAGGACAATTACTTCGCCTGGCAGGCATTCGGGCGCGGATATAGCCGGGCCGAGGGCGCGCCGCTGCCGCCCTATCTGCAGCGCGCCAATTGGGAGGTGATGCGCGAACGGATCGGGCAGATCGACGTCACCCGCGCCAATATGGTCGACTGGATCGGTGAGCGGGACGAGGCCAGCATGGATCGCTTCGTGCTGCTGGATGCGCAGGACTGGATGAACAACGCCCAGCTTGACGGATTGTGGAGCCGGATCACCCGCGCCAGCCGCCCCGGCGCGCGGGTGTTGTTCCGCACGGCGGCCGAACCCAGCCTGCTGCCCGGGCGGCTGAACGATGCGATCCTGTCGCGGTGGCGTTATCTTGAGGAAACCTCCGCCGATCTCACCCGCCGCGATCGTTCGTCGATCTATGGCGGCGTCCACGTTTACGAGTTGGCCTGATGGCGAACGCAGGTGCGCCTTCGGGTCATGCCGCGCTGATGGACGAGGTTTATCGCGGGCAGCGGCATATTTATGATTTCACGCGCAAATATTACCTGTTTGGGCGTGATACGCTGATCAAAGGTCTGGCGGCGCAGCCGGGGATGCGCGTGCTCGAAATCGCCTGCGGCACCGGGCGCAATCTGGCCAAGATCGGCAAAGCGTGGCCGGGCGTGCGGCTCTACGGCCTCGATATTTCGGCGGAAATGCTCAAAAGCGCGCGCGCCGCCTTGGGAGCCGAGGCACGGCTGGGCGAAGGCGATGCCTGTTCGTTTGACGCAGCGGCGCTGCTGGGCGAACCGCAGTTTGACCGGGTCGTGCTGTCCTATTCGCTGTCGATGATCCCCGATTGGCAAGGGGCGCTGGATCACGCCGCAAGCCTGCTGGCCCCCGGCGGCGCGTTGCACGTGGTGGATTTCGGCGACCTAACGGGCCTGCCGCGTCCCTTCGCCGGATTGCTGAGGGCATGGCTCGCCAAGTTCCACGTCGCACCGCGCGATGACATGGGCGCGGTTGCAGTGCGCATCGCCGCCGCACGCGGTCTGCAGCTCACCAGCACGCGCGGCGCGCTCGGCTATTTCCAGCTGCACGTCCTGGCCGCATAATAGGTGCAATTGACAATCCATCGCCGCGCTCGCAGGTATCGGCTGGAACTTTTGAGAGGGGATCCGACGATGCAAGCGCAAATGCTCGCGCCCGCTGCCGTGCTGGTGGTGTGGACTTTGATAGTATTGTTGTGGATCATTCCCGCGCGGTTCGGGGCGATTGCCAAGATTGAAGATAAATCACTGCTCGCCGCCAAACCGGGCGCGCGCGGCAGTGATCTGGAAGGCGTCATCCCTGACAAAGCCAACTGGCCCGCGCATAATCACACCCATCTGCACGAACAGCCGACGTTGTTTTATGCGACGGTGCTGATCTTGGCGGTAATGGGGCCGGGCGCGCTCGATGTGACGCTGGCATGGGTGTATGTCGCGCTGCGGATTGTGCATTCGCTGTGGCAGAACCTCGTCAACGCGGTGCCGGTGCGGTTTGCGCTGTTCCTGGCCAGCACGATCGCGCTGATCGTTCTGGCAGTACGCGCGGTGATGGCGACGTTGCTGGCCGACCCTTCCGCATTGCCGGTTTAAGGAAAACACCATGATCGGAATGGATATCTTGCAGCCCGTCGTCGCGCTGCTGGCGTGGACGATGGTGATGTGGCTGTGGATGTATGCCACCCGCATCCCGGCGATGAACGCCGCCGGGATCGACTCCAAGAACCTGATCGGCGGCGACGGGGGAAGCCTGCGCGCCAAACTGCCCGATACCGTCAGCTGGAAGGCGGACAATTACAACCACCTGCACGAAGCGCCGACGCTGTTTTACGCGGTGGCAATCGTGCTGGCGATCATCGGACAGGGCGACGGGTTCAACACCATGCTCGCCTGGGCCTATGTCGCCCTTCGGGTGGCGCACAGCATCGTGCAGGCGACGGTAAACCGCGTGATCGTGCGGTTTGCGCTGTTCGCCCTGTCATCGCTGGTGCTGATCGCGCTGATCCTGCACGCCGCGCTGGCGGTATTCTAAGGTCAAGACCCGATAACCCGCGCCGTTTGGCATTGCGACTGCCTCAGGCTCGGATAATTACCGCAAACGCTCAAAAAAGGGAGCAAGTCATTATGTTAAAGCAAAAATATCGTTTTGGTGTGCTACTTGGTGCACTTGCACTTGTTGGTTGCGGTGAAAGCGATTTTTCCAGAGGTGTGTGGACATCTCCCCAAATGGCCGAATTCACGTGCCGTGGAAATTTAATGGTGCTTGGGGTCGATAGCGACCGCGTTCAACTTGCGTCCCTAGGATCCGTCGCGGAAGAATGGCCAAACCTCAAGACCCAATTCAGAGAGGGGGGATCTGTCATTGTTAAGGGCCGCGCCGGCGACGTTTTCAGATTCAGAGACGAAGGCGATGGCACAATAACACTTGAAGAAGCCCCGGATACCTTGGAGGCATATTTCATAACACCAGCGGAGTTGGTCAATTGCGCGAACTTCAAACAAGGTTAGCTTGCGATAACCCTACACGGCCACCTTGCTAACCTGCTCTTTTCCGTAGGACAATGAGGCGAGATAGCGTTCGCCGTCGAGCGCCGCCATGCAACCCATCCCTGCTGCGGTGACCGCCTGCCGGTAGACATGATCGGTCACGTCCCCGGCTGCAAACACGCCGGGGATCGCGGTTTTCGGGGTGCCGGGTTCGGTCAGCAGATAGCCGCCTTCGTCCATCGGTAGCTTGCCCTTGAACAGTTCGGTCGCAGGCGCATGGCCGATCGCGACAAACGCACCGTCCACTTCGATGGTGGACGCCTCACCCGTCGCCGTATCTTTGAGCGCGAGGTGGTGGAGCATGCCATTATCGCCAGCCACAAAGCTTTCTACTGCCTTGTTCCACAGAACTTTAATCTTGGGATTGGCGAACAGGCGTTCCTGCAGGATCTTTTCCGACCGCAGGCTGTCACGGCGGTGGATCAGGGTCACGTCGTCGGAATGGTTGGTGAGATACAGCGCCTCTTCCACCGCCGTATTCCCGCCGCCGATCACCGCCACCTTCTTGCCGCGATAGAAGAACCCGTCACACGTCGCGCAGGCGGATACGCCTTTGCCGCCCAGTTCCATCTCACCCGGAATGCCCAGCCACTTGGCCTGCGCGCCGGTGCAGATCACCAGAGTTTCGCCAATATATTCATCGCCGCTGTCGCCAATCGCGCGGAACGGCGGGCCGTTTTCGAGGTCAACCGAAACGATGGTGTCCCACATCATCCGTGTGCCGACGTGTTCGGCCTGCGCCTTCATTTCCTCCATCAGCCACGGGCCTTGCACCACCTCGCGAAAGCCGGGGTAATTTTCGACATCGGTGGTAATGGTAAGCTGGCCGCCGGGCTGAAGTCCTTGAACAACAATGGGTTTCAGCATTGCGCGCGCGGCATAGATCGCAGCGGAATAGCCCGCCGGGCCGGAACCGATGATCAGCATTTTGGTGTGGTGGGTGGCCATTACGATTTGCCTTCCAGTGAATAACAGACCCGCGATATGGGAGCACGCAGCGCGATTGTCACGCCACCAGCTTTGCTCTGAGGCGCTGTTTCCGCGCCTCATCCACACCTAATTTCTGCGCGAGATAGGTGTCGAGCGAACCGTAATCGCGCGTTATCTCTGCAATATAAGTATCTATATACTCTGGTAAAACGCCCATAAGATTGTGCAACGCCTCGGGCTCGATGGCGCCATAATACGCCTCCATCCGGGGGAGCGACTGGCGTTCGAGCACATCGCGGGTGGGAGCATCATTGGTGCGCAGAAATTCGGCCACCACATCATCGTGGTGGACGCCGAGCGTGTGGAGTAGCAGGCTGGCGGCGATCCCGGTGCGGTCTTTTCCGGCAAAGCAATTCACCAGAGATCCGCCTTCACGTTCATCCAAAGCATTGAAATATCGCGTAAACATCGCAATCATCGCAGGGTTGACCGGCATCCGCCGATACACCGCCAGCATCCGCTGCCGCGCCTTTTCGGGGGTCATCACCACCTGCCCGCCGCCGCCTTCGTGGGGTGGAGAATTGGTTGTTTCACCATCAAACACAATCACTTGCGCGGCAAAGTTCGGATGGCGTCGACATGGAAAGCCCTCCCGCTCGCTCACCCCGCGCAGGTCGATCACCGTGCGGATATCAAGCGCGTGGATCAGCGCAAGATCGGCGTCGCTCGCCTCCATATGCTGGCCCGACCGGAACAGCACCCCGCTGCGCACCCGCGCCCCGCCGGGCACTGCATAGCCGCCATAATCCCTAAGATTATGAATGCCTTGCGTAATATAAAACGGGCCGGATCGGGCAATGTTGGGCGGATCGCCAAGGTTTTCACGAATCATCACCCCGACACTGACAGGGTGCCAAGACGGGGGCAAGGCCGGTCTAAGAGGGGTCTAGGTGGGGTCAAGCCAGGGTCTAGGGAACTCTACGAGGGGTCAAGCCAAGCCCGCCGGAACCCGCCATAGTTAATGGTGCATTTTCCAACACACCCACTTCGCAAAAGCCCGCACCTATGGCCCGAATCCTGATTGCCGATGATGATGAACTGATCGCCGGACTCGCCAGCGAAGTGCTGATCGATGCCGGCCATGCCTGCGGCTGGGTGACCAGC
The DNA here is from genome assembly GCF_040547625.1 of Porphyrobacter sp. MBR-155. NCBI lineage: Bacteria > Pseudomonadati > Pseudomonadota > Alphaproteobacteria > Sphingomonadales > Erythrobacteraceae > Porphyrobacter > Porphyrobacter sp. MBR-155. Next base: position 169,446 of record NZ_JBEPQB010000005.1, on the reverse strand, counting down.
GCCGAGGCAGCGTGGGATTGCGTGCATCGCAAGCGGCCCGACGTCCTACTGCTCGATCAGGCGATGCCGGGCGAATCCGGCCTTTCGCTGCTGCGCCGCTTGCGCATTTCGCCGTTGCTGTATGATTTGCCGGTGGTGATGTTCACCACCATCAGCGGCGAGGAGGATGAGGCGCAGGCGATTTATGCCGGCGCGCAGGATTTCCTGACAAAACCGTTCGATCCGTTCGTGCTGGTCACGCGGATAAACCGGCTGCTGAAACGCCGTGGGGATCGCCCGCGCCATGTTGATCTTGTCCACGCGGTGCTGGCCCAGCCGGTCACAACCCAGCCGTTACGGCGCGCGATTTAAGGCGCCCCCTCCCGCTATTGTTGGCCGCCCAACAGGCCGCGGCCGATCACCTGCGCCTGAATCTCCGCCGCGCCTTCGAAGATGTTGAGAATCCGCGCATCGCACAGCACCCGGCTGATCGGGTATTCCAGCGCATAGCCATTGCCGCCGTGGATCTGCACGGCATTATCCGCCGCGCTCCATGCCGCCCTCGCGCCGAGCAGTTTGGCCATCCCCGCTTCGATATCGCAGCGCGCACCGCGATCCTTGGCCCGCGCGGCATAGTAGGTCAGTTCGCGCGCCATCACGATTTCTACTGCCATCAATGCCAGCTTGTCCGACACGCGCGGAAACTGCGTCAGCGCCGCGCCAAACTGCTTGCGCCCCTGCGCATAATCGAGCGCCAGATCAAAAGCGTTCCACGCCACACCGATGGCACGCGCGGCTGTTTGAATGCGCGCGCCTTCAAAGGTGCGCATCAGCTGTTTGAAGCCCTGCCCTTCCGCCCCGCCCAGCAGGCCATCCGCGGCGACCGCAAAGCCATCAAACCCCAGCGCATATTCCTTCATCCCGCGATAGCCGAGCACGGCAATCTCGCTGCCGTCGATCCCGGCATCGGGGAACGGCGCGGCTTCGCTGCCGCGCGTCTTTTCCGCCAGCAGCATCGAAAGGCCCGCATAGCCGGGGCGCGAGGGGTCACTGCGCACCAGCATCGTCATCAAATCAGCGCGCGCGGCGTGGGTGATCCAGGTTTTCGCCCCCGTAACCCGCCAGCTGCCATCGGCCTGCCGTTCGGCGCGGGTGCGAACGCTGGCAAGATCGCTGCCGGTATCGGGTTCGGTGAACACGGCAGCGGGCAGGCACGATCCATCGGCGATACGCGGCAGAAACCGCGCCTTTTGCTGCGGCGTGCCATTGGCCGCGATCAGCTCGCCTGCGATTTCGGATCGCGTGCCAAGCGATCCGGCACAAATCCACCCGCGCGACAATTCTTCGGACACCACCGCCATCGCCAGCTTGCCCAGCCCCAGCCCGCCGTGGTCTTCGGGGATGCAGATGCCGAACACGCCAAGCGCGGCCATTTCCGCGATCACCGCATCGGGGATCAGCGCATCGGCAAGGTGCCACTGATGCGCGAAAGGCGTAATTTGCTGCGCGGTAAAGGCGCGAAATTGCTGACGAATCAGATCGAGCGTTGCGTCCCCCAATCCCTCATCCGGGCGCACGCCATCGGCCAGCAATGCAGTAAGCGCGGCGCGGGTATCGGGCGTGCTGCCATCGGCCAGCAGGCGCGCAACTGCCGGATACGCTGACAGCGCGCGCGCCTCAGCCCCGGTGCCGAACGCCGATGGGCGCACCACCTCGCTCGCGCTCATCGGCAATCCGCTGGCAATCTGCGCGAGGTATTCGCCAAACCCGATCCGCAGTGTCAGTTCTTCGGCCTCGCCAAACTGCCCCGCCGCATCGGCCCGCACGGCCCAATCGAGCGTCGCCTCCAGCGCAGCGATGCTTGCCGCGATCCACGCAAAGCCATGCACGCCGTGCTGTTCGCGCGCCATCAGCGCAGGCTGCGGCGCGCCGTCAGGGGCAACCGCGTACAACACTGCTGCCCGCACCGCCTCGGCATAATCGCGCGCCGCGCCAAGGCTGGCGCGCGCTGTATCAATCCATTCGCTCATGCCCGGATCATTCCCGCGTGCCCAGCAATTGGCGCGCCACCACCCAGTTATGCACCTCGCTTGGCCCGTCATAGATGCGCATGGTGCGCAGTTTGTTGGACATGAGGTAAAGCGGCAATTCGCGGGTCATCCCCATCGCGCCGAACATCTGCATCGCGTGATCGACTATCTCGTAAGCGCTTTCGATACAGAAGCTCTTGATCATCGAGATTTCGCTGCGGGTATCGCGGCCTTCGTCGATTTTCCACGCGCAGTCATAGGTCATCAACCGCATCGCGTGGATTTTGGTCGCGGCGTCGCTGATCCAGTTCTGCACCGTCTGACGCGCCGATAATGGCTTGCCAAAGGTGGTGCGCTGCGGGGCGTAATCCACCATCATGTCGAGCGCGCGGCTGGCCATGCCGATCGCCCATGATGCCATCTCGATCCGCCGCGTGCCCAGCCGCACCTGCATCGGCGCAAACCCCTGCCCGCGCGTGCCGAGCAGTTTCCACCCCGGTACGCGGCAATCCTCCAGCACGATTTCATAGGTCGCGGTGCCATCGATCATCGGGATCTTGCGCAGCACGTTGAAGCCGGGGGTATCACGGTCAACCAGAAAGGCCGACATCGCGTTGCGGCCATTGGGGTTCTTGTCGGTCACGGCCATCAGGATGGTGAAATCCGCCTCTGCCCCGCGGGTGATCCAGATCTTGCGGCCATTGATGATCCAGTCATCGCCGTCCTCAACCGCCAAGGTGGTCATGCCTGCCGGATCGGCCCCCGCGCCGGGTTCGGAAATGCCGATGGCAGAGATGGTCTCGCCGCGCACATAGGGTTCCAGATAGGCGGCGCGCTGGCGTTCATCGGCGGCGACCATCAGCATCCGCAGATTGGGGGAATCGGGCGGCAGGGTATAGGGCACAGCGGTGCGGCCCAATTCCTCGTTCACGCCAACCATCGCCACCATCGGCAGGTTCATGCCTCCGACTTCCTCGGGCGCGTCGAGCCCCCACAGGCCCAATTCGCGCGACACCGCATCAACCGCAGCGGTTTCCTGTGGGGTGAGATAGCTGCCCTGCCCGGCGGATTCGCGCGCCAGCACGCTGGCTTCGAGCGGCATCAACTGGTCGCGCACAAACTTGCCGACCAGATCTTTCAACATGGTGTGTTCGTGGCTGAGATCAAAATTCATCTGCGGTGTGTCCCCGGCTGCGGTTGGATGCCATGCCCCCTGACAACACACAATCCGGCGCGTGTCACCCGCAGGATTGCGCGGTGGAGGTAAAAATTGGGGGGTGCACGGGGTCGCTGTCAATTATTTGTCGTAAATAAAACCTGACAGAAAACTTACAGAATTGTCATTTTTGACTCACGTTGAAACAATAGTTTGCCATTGCTGCGATCAGTCATGAATGATCCGGCATTCAATTTCATAAAACATTCACTGATTTGCCACGCCTGCGCAAAAATAGCCGCATAGGTGCCCCTGCGTATTCGGAATGTCGGTTCAACCGGCAGATAGGGGAAATCAGATGAAGGCCTATTTATTTGCAGGTGTGTGCTCAGTGGCGGCCCTTGCGGCCCAGCCAGTCTATGCGCAAACGACCGATAATGCTGACGATCTTGCAGAAACCGACGAAGGAATCGTCGTCACCGGCTTTCGCCAGAGCGAAGAGCGCGCGATTGAGGCCAAGCGCAAAGTCTTTGTGGTCAGCGATGGGGTTTCGGCTGATGACATCGGCCGCCTGCCCGATCTCAACACGGCGGCAGCGCTGCGGCGCATCCCCGGTGTGGCGGTGCGCAATGACCAGAACGAACCGCGTTTCGCGGTGATACGCGGTCTGGCACCAACCTATAACCGCACCCAGATCAACGGCGCGATCGTCGCCTCGGCCGACCTTGGCGGATCGCGCACGATCCCGCTCGACGTGATCCCCTCATCCATCGCCAGCGAAATGGCGGTGCTCAAGACCCTGACCCCCGATATGGACCCCAACGCGATTGGCGGGATCATCAACATCAAGACCAAAAGCGCGTTCAGCGAAAGCCGCCCGTTCCTGACCGGCACGGCGGCCTATACTCTGTTTGAACAGCAAAATGATGTCGAGCGTGATGCCCTGTCGTGGCGCGCCAACATGACCGGAGGCACCCAGTTGGGTAGCGATGATCAGTTCGGCGTGGTGCTCGCGCTCGATTATTCGCGCCGCAATTATGACATCACCCAGTTCGAAACCGCCAACCCCAGCTTCAATGAATTCACCGCCGCCGGCACGCCGACCACACTCGGCAGCCCGACCGGCAATGGCATAGCGGTTCCGCTGGAACGCCGCCTGTTCCTGTATAACAACGTGCGCGAGAGGTTCGGTTCGGCCTTGTCGCTGGAATGGCAGGCCAACCCCGATCTCTACATGCGGCTGTTCGGCACCTTCAACCGGTTTGACGATGATGAAACCCGCCACGAAAACCGGTTCCAGCAGCGCGGCAATATCACCAATCAGACCCCGACCAGCGGCACCTTTGAACGCGCCCGCAACCAGATAGGGCTGAACACGCCGCAGCAACGCCAGGAAATCTGGAACGCGCAGTATAATCTGGCCTGGGGCGGCGAAGGCCCGTTGCGGGTGGATGTGGACGCCATCTATTCGGGCGCGCATGGCCGCCAGCGCAATGCGTCCGAAGCCTTCCGCACGCCAACCGGCACCGATTTCGGGTTCAATTTCGACAGCAGCGATTTCTTCTTCAACTTCTTCCCGATCAACCCGAGCGCGATTGCCGATCCGGCCCGCCACATCCATGTCAGCCGCAATGAGACGCTCGCGACCGTCGATCAGGATGTGTATGAATTGCGCGGCGCGTTGACCTATGCACAGGAAAGCGGCAGCTTTGATTACGAAGTGAAGGCTGGCGGCCTCTATCGCCGCACCGATCACGTCAGCGATCAGGATCAGACCACCTTTACCGTCGATCCGGCCTCGGGCCTGGTTTACACGCTCGACGGAGCATTCACCCGCAATCCGATGGAGGTAATCGGCGGACAGCGGTTTGATCTGGTGGTTGACCGCACTTTCACCACTGCGTTCTTCAACGCCAACCGGTCTTCGTTCCGCGCGGTTGAAAACAATATCGTGTCCGACTTTACCGTGGACGAGGATATTTACGCCGGTTTCCTTCAGGGCCGCGTGACCACCGGCCCGGTAACGCTGCTGGGCGGATTGCGTTATGAACGCACCGAAACGTCGAGCGCCGCATCACGCGTGGTCAACGGGGTGATCGAACCGGCCAATGCCGATGGCTCCACCAATGATTGGCTGCCCAGCGTCCATCTGCGCTGGGATGTCACCGACGATTTCGTCATCCGCGCGGCCTATACCACCACCATCAGCCGTGCCGATTTTGGCAGCGTGACCGCCGCAGAAACCGTCAGCTTTGCCACCGGGACGAGGCCCACGGTCAGCCGCGGCAATCCCGGCCTCAGCCCGCGCAAGAGCGACGGGCTTGACGCGTCGCTCGAATATTTCACCGGCAATGGCGGGCTGGTATCGCTCGGCGTGTTCTACAAGGATATTTCGAACGAGATTTTCACCCTCACCGTGGTGGAAACGCTCGATGTCGGGCGTGGGCCGGAAGAGGTTGAAATCTCGCAGCCGTTCAATGCCCAAAGCGCCGAATTGCTGGGGGTTGAAGCCGCTATCCAGCAGCCGTTGACCTTCCTGCCCGCGCCGTTTGACGGGCTCGGCGTCAACCTCAACGCCACCTATGTCGATAGTGATCTGACCGTGCTGACCGCCGCCGGGCCACGGAACCGCGGGTTTTTCTTCCAACCCAAATGGACGACCAACGCTGCGATCTATTTTGACAAGGGGCCGATCCAGGCGCGCGTCGCCTATAATTACACTGGCGGCTATCTGGAAACGATCAATTCCACCATCCCCGATGCCGACCAGTTCTGGAAATCACGCACCACGGTGGATGCGCAATTGCGCTATCGCCTGACCGATAATGTCGAAATCTTTGTCGAAGGCGAAAACCTGACCGATAGCGGGCGAATCGAACTCACCGGGCCGAACCGTGATCTGTTGCAGGAAGCGGCGGAATTTGGCCGGGCGTTCTCTATCGGCGTATCGGCGAAGCTGTGATGCGGGGGTTGATTGTACTGGGCGCGCTGACCGCCCTCACCGCCCCGGCCCACGCGCAGGACAGCGATGCTGAGCAGGTGCGCCCGCCGGTATCCGCGCCTGCCACCGTGTTGCACAGCTGGCAGGCACCCGAGGCGCGGCAGGGCGCGGCGGTGGATGATGCGCATTTCTATGCCATCACCAACGCGCGGATCGGCAAATATCGCCGTTCTGACGGGGCGAAAGTCGCCGAATGGGTGGGTGATGCGGATGCCGCACGCGGCGGGCGGCGCATCGTGCACATCAATAGCTGCGCGGTGATCGCGGCTGAGCTGGTATGCGCCCATTCCAACTTCCCGCATCTGCCGATGGCGAGTTCGGTTGAGGTGTTCGACACTGCCACCTTGCGCCATATCCGCTCGATCCCGCTGGGCCTGCGCGCGGGATCATTGACCTGGCTGGTTCGGCACGAAGGCCATTGGTGGGCGGGCTTTGCCAATTATGGCCAGCGCGGCGGTGAGCCGGGGCGCGATCACCGTTTCACCCGGATCGCGCAGTTGGACGACAATTGGCAGGAAATTGCCAGCTATGCCCTGCCCGCCGATGTTCTGGCGGCGCTCGCCCCGATGAGCGCATCGGGCGGCGCATTCGGGCCCGATGGCTTGCTGTATCTGACCGGGCATGATGAACCTGAAATCTATCAGCTGCGCTTGCCGCAACAGGGCGCCGTGCTCGAATGGGTCGGCACAATCCCCGCGCCGCTCGCCGGGCAGGCGTGGGCGTGGGATCCCACATCGTTGGAGGGGCGCTGGCGGATTTTCGGGATCAGGCGCGCGACATCCGAAGTGATCGAATTCCAGCTTCCGGACAGGTGACGTTACCGGCGCAATGCTTGTGCAATGAGCGCGGCATAGCTATCGGCCCTGCGACTGTGCACAAACGGGCGCAACCGGGCCGAGGCGAACAACGTGAACACCAATCCGCTTGATATCTATGGCGCATGGATTGCTGACGTGCCGGATCGCTGGCCTGACGATGCGCGCGACTGGGCGCACCGCGAATTTGTCGATACGCTGGCGGTGATGGTGCCCGGCGCGGCAGAACCGGTGGCGCACAAACTGTTCGCCACCCTCGCCCCGTGGGGCAGCGGGCCTTGCACCGTGATCGGTCAGCCGCAGATGCTGGCTGCACCGTGGGCCGCGATGGTCAATGGCACGATCGCCCACGTGCTCGATTTCGATGACAATTTCGATCCGCCAAAGGCCCACCCCACCACCGTGCTGCTGCCCGCGATCATGGCGATTGCCGAGCAGGAACGGCTTTCGGGCGCGGCCTGCATTGATGCCTATATTGTCGGGCTGCAAATCCTTGGGCGGATCGGACAGGGGCTGAACCCCGCGCACCGCAACCGCGGCTGGCACGCCACCGCCACCGTCGGGGTGATGGGGGCCACGGCGGCGGTAGCGCGGCTGATGAAGCTTGACGCCGCCGCCTGCGCGCGCGCGCTGTCGATTGCCACCAGCATGTCGGCCGGGTTCATGAGCCAGTTCGGCACCGAGATGAAGCCAGTTCACGCCGGGCTGGCGGCCAAGGGCGGGATCATGGCGGCCAGCATGGCGCGCGCCGGGATCACCGCCGGGCGCGATACGCTGGACGGGCCCACCGGGATGAACCGGCTGATGGTGGGGCCGGATTACGAAGAATTGCGCGATACCATCACCCATATCGAACATGGTCAGAACCTGCGGTTTGAACTCGACAATGTGGGCGATCCGCTGCTGATCACCGCGCACAAGTTCCGGGTGAAGCGGTTTCCCACCTGCGGCGCGATCCACCGCGCGATGGACGGGGTGCAGCACCTGATGCAGACCCACGGGTTTGGCGCTGATGCCGTCGCCAGCGTGGATCTGCATATGCCGCGCGTGCATTTCAACAATGTCTTCTACACCGATCCGCAAACCCCGCTGGAAGCGAAGTTTTCCGCCGAATATGCGGTCGGCTGCATCCTTGCGCGCGGCGATTGCACGCTGGCGGATTTCACGCCTGAACGGGTGATGGGCGCCGATGTGCGCGGCCTGTTCCCGATCATCCACCGCCACCCGGTGGACAGGCTGGAGGGCGAATTTCCAACCGAGGTTCACATTACCCTCAAGGATGGGCGGCGCTTCACCTCGGTCAATGAATGGCCGCTGGGCAGCAAGGCCGCGCCGTTTACCTGGGCGCAATATTGGGGCAAGTTTGACGCCTGCAGCGCCGGGGTCATCACCGCGCAGGCCCGCGATCATCTGCGCGCCGCTCTCGAACAATTCCCCGCCCTTGCCGACGCGGGCGACGTGATGCGCCGCGCCGGGCAGGCCTTCGCCCCGCCCGCTGCCAACGGATAAGACAGGACAGATCATGCCAAGCCAGACAGTTACGCATCCCCAAACGGCCGGGCAAAAGCCAGCCGTGCTGGTGATGGCCGCCAGCCGCCGGGGGGTGGATGATCCGGTCGCAAAATTGCAGGGCAAGGCGCACAAATGCCTCGTCGAGATCGACGGGCAGGTGATGCTCGAACGGGTGCTGGAAGCGCTGATCGACAGCGATTGTTTTGATCGCATCCACGTCTCGCTCGACACGCCCGATGTGCTGGAGGCGACCCCGCGGATGCAGGCATGGGCGGCGGCCGGCACCACGGTTTTCGTCGCCGCGCGCGGTAATCTGGCGGACAGCGTGATCGCGGCGGTTGAAGAAATCGACAACCCGCTGCCGCTCGTCATCACCACCGGCGACAATGCGCTGCACACGCCCGAACTGGTACGCGATTTCGTGAACGGGTTTCTGGAATGCAGCGAAGACGTGGCGCTCGGCCTGTCGAGCGAGGAAGTGGTGCTGCGCGAATTCGCCAATTCAGGTCTGGCGTTTCACCAGCTCAAGGATGGGGGATCATCATCGTGCAACCTCTATGGCCTGCGCAATGCCCGCGCGCTGAGCGCGGTGAAGGTGTTTGAAGGCGGCGGCCAGTTCGGCAAGCGGCATATGCGCATCCTGAAGGCATTCGGGGTGTGGCCGTTTGTGCTCTACAAGCTGAAACTGACCACGATGCGCGGGCTGATTACCGCCATCGGTCGGCGGTTGGGGGTGACAATGGCCCCGGTGATGCTCGATTACCCGTTCGGCCCGATCGATGTCGACCACAAGCATTCGTTCGAGATTACCGAGGCCGCGCTGATCCGCCGCCGCATCGCCGCTGAAAAGGCTCTATAAGCGCTGATCAGCAGCGCCCTTCGGCAGCGCGGCTTTGACATCATACAGTGCCGCCCCCGGCTTACCCAGCGCGCGAATGGCCTCTGCCCCCATCGCGACAATATCGCCGTGCGCCACTGCAAGGATGATCCCGTCATATTTGCCGGGTCCCAGCGTGGTCAGCGGGCGGATGCCATATTCACGCTCGCATTCATCGCCATCGACCCAGGTGTCATAGACATCGGCGGCAATGTCGAATTCACGAAGGTGCTCCACAATGCTCGCCACTTTGGTGTTGCGGTGATCGGGGCAATCTTCCTTGAAGGCAAAGCCCAGCACCAACACCCGCAGATTATCGCGCAATAACCCCTTGCGCCCCATCAGGCGGACGAACTGGTTGACCACATATTTGCCCACGCGGTCATTGATCCGGCGCCCGGCCAGGATCACTTCGGGGTGGTGGCCGATTTCTTCGGCCTTGTGGGTCAGGTAATAGGGATCAACCCCGATGCAGTGCCCGCCGACCAGTCCGGGGCGCACCGCCATGAAGTTCCACTTGGTGCCCGCCGCCTCCAGCACTTCGGTGGTGTCGATGTCGAGCAGGTTGCAGATCATCGCCAATTCGTTGGCGAGCGCGATGTTGAGATCGCGCTGGGTGTTTTCCATCACCTTGGCCGCTTCGGCCACGCGGATCGAGCTGGCCCGGTGGGTGCCTGCCGTCACCACGCTGCGATACAGCGCATCGACGAAATCGGCCGCAGCCGGGGTCGATCCGCTGGTGATCTTGAGGATATCGGGCAGCTTGCGCAGTTTATCGCCGGGGTTGATCCGTTCGGGGCTGTAACCGCAGAAAAAGTCGCGATTATAGGTCAGGCCTGACAGTTCTTCCAGAATCGGCACGCAAAATTCATCGGTGCAGCCGGGATAGACCGTGCTTTCATAAATCACCACATCGCCGCGTTTCAGCACCATACCGATCGCGCGGGTGGCGCTTTCCAGCGGGAACAGATCGGGATGGTTGTGATCATTCAGCGGGGTCGGAACGGTGACGATGAACACGTTGCACGCCGCCATGCTGGCCCAGTCGAGCGTGAAATCAAGCTGGGTCGCGGCGGCCAGTTCTTCAGGCGAGGCTTCGCGGGTTTCATCATGCCCGGCGCGCAGGTTTTCAATCCGTCCGGCGCGAATATCGATCCCGACTGTCGGGTATTTCTGTCCGAAGGCGACCGCCACCGGCAGGCCGACATAGCCCAGCCCGACGACCCCGATCCGCGCTGCATCCAGCGTCAGCGGAAACCCTTGCGATTCGTGCTGGCTCATCGGCGTGTCAGCGTTCGGTGGTTTGCAGCGGCCAATAGCCGGACAGGATGCGTTCACCACCCTCCCCGCGCTCAACCTCGGCGATCACACGCTTGCCAATGCCTGACAGATTGCCTTCGTGCATCCGGTAGGAAAACAGCGCTTCGGGGATATGCAGCCCCTTCCAGCCATTGGCGATGATGCGTTTCCACTTGTGGTGTTTCGTCCCCTTGCGGATGGTTTCATCATAGGGGGCGGTTTCCATCACCGGCGCAGCCAGACACATCGCCGGTTCGGGAATGAAGGAATAGCGTTCAATCAGCGCCGGATCGAACGCGGTCGAGCGGCCCCGGTCAAGCACTTCGCCGGTCTGCGAAATCAGCGTGCAATCGGAATAGACGATGGCAATGGCAGGGTCTTCAGCCCGCGCAGCTTCGAGTTCAGCTATCGTCCGTTCTGCATAGCCGGGGCTGAGCAGATCGTCGGAATCATGGATCACGAAATAATGCCCGCGCGCATGGGGCATCCCGCGATTGAGCGCGCCCAGTTTGCCGACATTTTCGGGCAGTGCGATCAGCTGGGTCGAAAACAGCCGGTCGGCTGCCGCATCAAGCGCGGCGCGGATGACCTCCACCGAATTATCGGTGCTGGCATCATCCACCACGATCAGTTCGATCGGGGCATAGGTCTGATCGGCAATGCTGGCGATGGATTCGCTGACAAAGCGGGCGTAATTGTAGTTCGGGATGACGACGCTCAGCAGGCCGTCGGGGAGAGTTTCGGTCAATGGGTGTTCCACTTGTCAATGGGGCCGCGTGGCGCGATGGCGCGCTTTAGCCCGATTACGGCGATTATGCCAAGGCCTGCGCGCGCGGAAAGAGATTTGCGGGCGATGAATCGAGCTGCGCCAGCGCATCGCCGCAGATTTCCGCCACGCGCCGCCGGTCTGCTTCGGAAATGGACGCACGCTTTTGCGCGCTGTCCGATGTGAACTGCTGCTGGTTGTTATCGTCTTTGGAATGGAAGTTGAACTGTTCGAGCATCAGCGCAAGCTGGTCTGCATCGGGCCTGAAATTCAACCCGCGCGCCAGAATATCAGCGAATTTTTCGGGCTTGATGTCGGTGTAATTCACCAGCGCCGCCCGCCCTTCCATCTGCGCGGCAAACCGCAAATATCGGGCAAAGCAATGCGCCAGATATTCGATTTTATCCATCGCTGCGGTGCTGCGCCAATCCTGCCCGGACAGGAATCCGGCCTGCCGACGCCCCTTGGCCCACACCACGGCAGAGGTTTCACGCAGCACCGAGGCGATGACTTCCACCGGATCGCGATAGAGAAACAGCGCCGGAACCTGCGGAAACGCTGCCAGCGCAAAATCCATATACAGCGTGTTCCACGAAATGAACTTGATGAACGCGCGTTCTTCCTGCGCAAACCGGCGGCGGGTCATCGCTAGCACCAGATTGCGAAACGCATGCAGATTTTCCGCGCTTGGGACGGCATCTTCGGCCCAGTCGCGCGTGATCGTGGCCCAGAACCCGCGCTGCAACGGCGCGCCCTGATTGATCACCAGATGGCGCGGGCTGCGGGCCAGCGCCTTGCCGGTCAGGGTCGAACCGCAGCGCGAAATGTGGAACATGAAACCGCTCGGATCGATCGGATCGGCAAGGATGCGGTCGTCCTGCAAAATTGCAAAATCGGTGACGAAAGACGCACGCAAAACGCCCTGCTCGGCCAGCGTGCTGATGGTGAAAATATGCTGCCATTCGCGATAGGGATAATCGCCAATGTCAGCCCAGAACACCTTGCCACTGCCGCCGCTGTCAACCTCGGGATCAATCGCAACCGGGATCATTCCCGGCGCAGCGTGGATCGCCGCAATGGCATCCTCTGCGCCGAGGGTGCGGCTGGCGATCCCCGGAATCAGGCCGGAGACCACTTCGTGATCGGGCAAGGCGTAAAGAGCGGTCAAAGAAAATCCGTCGGCTGGGTTGCATCATCCGCAGCTTCGCGGACACGCGGCCCTAAGGTTCGCGCCGCCGCGCTGTCAACCGCTGGCGCAATAATCGCGCTCGGCCCTTTTCAAGTCCGGGCAAAATCGGCACAGCACCACGCGAACAGCACAGCGGGCTTTTCACGCTGGCGCAGCAGGCAAGGCGACATGACGAAACTCTTTTCGATGCTCAACCCCGATGCGATTGACGATGCAGGCGGCCTGGCGGTGATGAACCCGGCCACGGGCGCGCTGCTGGCCAAGGTGCGCACCTACTCCGCGCAGGAAATTGACGGCATCATCCACGCCGCTGAAGCCGCCCGGCGCGATTGGGCAGGCGAAACCGCACGCGTGCGCGCCGCCCGGCTGCGCGACTGGTTCAACCTCATCGTGGCCCAGCGCGAACAGCTCGCGGAAATCTGCACGCTCGAATGCGGCAAACCGCTGGCCGAAGCGCGGGCCGAGGTCGATTATGCCGCCAGCTTCGTCGAATGGTTCGCCGAAGAGGCCCGCCGCGCTTACGGCGAAACCATCCCCAGCTTTGCTCCCGGCAAGGAGATTCTGGTGCGCAAGGAGCCGGTCGGCACCTGCGCCGCGATTACCCCGTGGAACTTTCCGCTGGCGATGATCACCCGAAAATCCGCCCCGGCGTTGGCAGCGGGTTGCGCGATGGTGATCAAACCGTCCGAACTCACCCCGCTCTCCGCGCTCGCGCTGGAAGCGCTGGCGCATCAGGCCGGCATTCCCGCCGCAATCCTGCGGATCGTGCCGAGCAATCAGCCCGCCGAAGTCGGCCAGCTGTTCTGTTCGCACCCGGTGATCCGCAAGATCAGCTTCACCGGATCAACCGCGGTGGGCAAATTGCTGCTCGAACAGGCGGGGAGCACGGTCAAGAAAGCCTGCATGGAACTGGGCGGCAATGCACCGTTTATCGTGTTCGACGATGCCGATCTGGATGCGGCGGTGGACGGTGCGATGATCGCCAAGTTCCGCAACGCCGGGCAGGCCTGCATCGGCGCCAACCGCCTGCTGGTGCAGCGCGGGGTGCATGATCGCTTTGCCGCCGCGCTGGCTGAGCGCGCAGGCGCACTGAAGGTCGGCAACGGGATGGATCCTGAAAGCCAGATCGGCCCGCTGATCAACACCCGCGCGCTGGAAAAGGTCGAACGGCTGACCGATGCCGCGATGGCGAGCGGGGCCAGCCGGCTGTGCGGCGGCGGCAGGCACAATGCCGGGGCGCAGTTCTATACCCCCACCGTGCTGACCGGGGTAACGCAAGCCATGGACATCGCGCAGCAGGAGGTGTTCGGCCCGGTCGCCTCGATCATCCCCTTTGCCGACGAAGCAGAGGCGATCCGCATCGCCAATGACACCCGCTCCGGCCTCGCCAGCTATTGCTACACCAGCGACCATGCGCGCGCGTGGCGGGTGATGGGGGCGCTGGAATACGGGATGGTCGCAATCAACGAAGGGTTGCTCGGCACCGAAGTCGCGCCGTTCGGCGGGATCAAGGAATCCGGTTTGGGCCGCGAAGGATCACGCCACGGCATGGACGAATATCTCGAACTGAAATATGCCCTGATGGGCGGCTTGCGGGGCTGAACTCGCTGCGAAGGCTCGGCTGATGGCCTAGGAGGCGGTCACGTCCTGCGCGTGCTTGTCGATCAGCTTGAACGCGCGTTCGTACCAAACGCTGCCGGGATAATTCGTCCCCAGCACCGCCGCATATTTGACCGCTTCGTTAGGCAGGCCAAGCGCGAGGCTGCTTTCGGTCAGGCGAAACAGTGCCTCTGGCGTGTGGCTGGTGGTATCGAATTTTTCGACCACATTGCGGAACCGCATATCGGCGGCCAGCCACAGGCCCGAACGCTGGTAATGCCGGCCGATCTCCATTTCCTTGCCCGCAAGGTGATCGGCCACCAGATCCAGCTTCAACCGCGCATCGGCGGCATATTCGGTCTGGGGAAAGCGGCGGTTGACTTCGCGCAGCGCGGTCTGCGCCTGCTCGGTGATTTTCTGATCGCGGTTCACATCGCTGATCTGTTCGTAATAACTCAGCGCGATCAGGTAATGCGCATAGGGCGCATCCTTGTTGCCGGGGTGGATCGACAGGAACCGCTGCGAATTCTGGATCGCCTTGTTGTAATCGCGCGCGATGTAATAGCTGAACGCACTCATCAACTGCGCCCGGCGGGCCCAGGGGGAATAGGGGTGCTGACGCTCCACCTCATCAAACAGCGCCGCCGCCTGCAAGGTGTTGCCCCGGTCAAGCCGCCGCTGTGCCTCGGCATAAAGCGTTTCGACATCGCGCGCGACGTAGGCGACGTCCTTGCCCTCGGTGCTGCCAGCGCAGGCCGACAGGGTGGCAAAGGTCGCCGCAATCAAGGCTGCGCGCGCGATACGGGAGGGGAGTGTGGTTGTCATGCGAAGCCCTATAACCAGCCCCGCGCTGAACGCCAAGTGAAGCTGCACACCATGTGCGCAGCCGCCCACATTTTCCTACCTTGAGGTTTTGTGCTGCACCTTACCCCATGACCAGACGATCAGACCCCCGCACCGCCCGCCTCCCCGTTCCAGTGGGAGAGCTGCCCGCCTTCAACCCCGTCCCGCGCCAATGCGAACGCCACGACGGCTGGACACCGCAGCGCCAGATCGCCTTCATCGAGGCGCTGGCCGATACCGGATCGGTCGCGGCGGCGTGCAAGGCGGTCGATATGAGCCAGCCCGGTGCCTACTACCTGCGCCGCCAGCCGGGGGCGGAGGAATTCCGCGCCGCGTGGAACAAGGCGCTCGACCTCGGCGTGCAGCGGATCGAGGATGTGGCGATGGACCGCGCGCTGAACGGCGTGGAGGAACCGGTCTATTCCTATGGCGCACTGATCGGCACCCGCACCCGTTACAACGACCGGCTGCTGATGTTCATGCTGAGAAACCGCGCCCCGCACCGCTTTGCCGATGGCGGCAGCAAGGCAATGAACGCGGTCGACGCGATGCAGGTCGAACGGCTGAAAAAGCAATGGCGCAAGGAATGGGAGAGCGAAAGCGGCAACCTCTCACCCGAAGAAGCGCGCGCCAGCATCGACCGCAAAATCAACGCAATCCGCTGCCGGGTGGAGGCCAAGCAGGCCGCCGCATGGGCCAAGCTGTCAGACGAAACGCGCGCCGCATGGGCGCGGTTTGCGGAACTGCGCAACCGCGACCTCGAAGCCGCCGCCGCCAGCGAAGCCGAACGCGCGCTGGTCAACGTCACTCCGACGCACGACTGGCCCAACATGGAACCGCCGGGGCCGAGAAAGCCGCCGGAGCCGAGACCGCCGAAGACGGTTTGGACGTTGACGGATGATGGGTTTGGGCCGTGATGCGCGGTAATCCTCCCCCATTGGGGGAGGGGCGGATGCGGGTGTTCTCGACGGTAGCAAGGCCAAGCTGCAAGCCGGTGCGCACCATCCCCAACAGTGGCAAATTATCCTTTATTGTTCGCGAGTTCGCGCGCCTCCCGCAAATCAATTTTTGCTTTTTGGCCATGACGTTCCATCATGTGCAGCAGATTGGCCCCGTTCATCAATGTTATGGGCTTGCCGTTAGCAAAGCTATAGGCGTCAGGCCCATAGTCGGCAGTTGTCACCAATATGCCTCGTGACGCGCCTTCGTTCATTACTGTCCCGTAAAGGTCACGAACGGCCGAAACACCAACCGTTCGAGTATATCGTTTCGCCTGAATGACGATCTTGCCACCCGTAATCGGATCGGGATCAAATGCGACAGCATCGACCCCGCCGTCACTGCTTGATTGAGTCACTTTGACCTCGCCTCCACGGGACTCGAATTCGCGCTCAAAGAGTTCGCGCACCAAATGTTCAAAGTCCTCCCAGGAGATAGAGGCAAGGTTCGTTTCAGAGTTTATCGTCGATCCGACCTCACGAGCTTCAATAAACCGGCGATCCTCTGTATCCATCTCCATCACTGGCGGAATAGCAACCAAGGTTGAGAGTGATGCTGCCGAAACCCCCTTAAGCGATTTGAAGCATACCTTCGGCTCGACACGAGCGAGGTCGATTGCGGAAAAAATTTGCTTTCCAACCAATACAGAAAGAATGCAAACTCGTTGCTCAACCCCTTTTGCGGGATCAACGAAATTTACAAAACCATTGAACAGAATTTTTTCAATATTGTTGAATTCATCCGCTTCGAATATTTCGTGTAAGGTTCTTAAGCAAATCTGATAACATACTTTTTCGAAATTATTCTTCTTGTCCCTTTCTGAAATATGGCTTTCTCGCAATTCACCCGTCACCTTTACGAACTTGACTTGTCGCACACTCGGGAGTGCATCCGGTGCGGGCAGATCGTAAGCCAACTTGATGAGCTTTTGCTCACTATTATATTGAATTAAATATGATTTTTCAAATAAGCCCCTGTAGTCTGACGCCTCAAGCACCAAAGACGCATGCTCGATGACGGCATCCTCGTTACCTTGGGCGACTTCGGTTTTTAGGCGATCAACTTCCGCATGTGATGCAGCCTGCTCAACCTCAAATTGCTCCCTTTTTGCCGAGTGGTCAGCCCAAAAGGTAGCCCTGCTTGCCTCCCATGCGACGATTGCATTTGCGTGATTGGAGGCACGCTGCTTTTCACGCACCTCCCAATCGGAAATTGTCGCTTGGTGGCTCTGTTCAGCGGCCGCAAGGAGACTTGATTTCCGCCCAAAGACGACATCAAAAAAGCCTATCTTCGGCTCGCTATAGACAGGTTTAACCTCAGGCCGAGAGGTGGGTTTTGAATCTGGAAATGACTTAGGATAATTATATTGACTCTTATCCTTTAATTCTTCCCAATTAATACGATCATCAACATTGAGTGTATATTGAAGAATTGTATCGAGGCCATCTAACTTATGAATTGCGTCTGCCGTCATTTCTTCAGCAGCAGCGTGCCCAGCAACAATGTTATTTTTCTTGGTCAGATGCTCGAATTTATCATCCCATGACGCCATAAGCGCGTCCATTTTGCTTTGCAGGATGAAAATTTCGGGTGCGCTCACTTCCTTGTGAACGTTGAGATGCTTGTGACGAACGTCAATATAGTAACGAAGAATGCGGTCACCACGCGCACTCCACTTCACATTCAACTCACCTACGACGAGGTTTTCCAGGTTTGTGGAATGAATGGTGATGCCCGCCATATTCGCCCCGCTTCAATATGTTAATGGTTATACGGAAGCTTAGAGCAGACTGTGCTGGCCCTCAAGTGCGCTTGTGCGCACGTCGCCCTCCGGCTCGCAGAAGGGGGAAGTGCGACCACTCTTTAAAAAACCGTTCGTGCTGAGCTTGTCGAAACACTGCACTTTCTTTGAACCGAGGAAAGAAGTGAAGGACAGCCCTTCGACAAGCTCAGGGCGAACGAGACGTGGGGTTACTCCTCCCCCATCCGCAGCGCAGCAATAAACGCCTCCTGCGGAATGCTCACATTCCCCCCGGCCTTCGCCGGGGCAGGCCGCCGTTCGGGCGCTCCCGCATCCTCAGAATGAGAGAGATCACTCTTCACCCATACGTAGAGCGGCAATGAAGGCTTCCTGCGGGATTGAGACGTTTCCATACTCCCTCATTCTCGCCTTGCCCTTCTTCTGCTTGTCGAGCAGCTTCTTCTTGCGCGAGATGTCGCCGCCGTAACACTTGGCGGTCACGTCCTTGCGCATGGCGGCGATGGTTTCGCGGGCGATTACCTTGCCGCCGATCGCCGCCTGAATCGGGATTTTGAACAGGTGGCGCGGGATCAGGTCTTTCAGGCGTTCGCACATCCCGCGGCCGCGTTCTTCCGCCACGTGGCGGTGGACGATCAGCGATAGCGCGTCGACCGGCTCTCCATTGACGAGGATGTTCATCTTCACCAGATCGCCTTCACGCGTGCCGATCTGTTCGTAATCGAAGGAGGCATAGCCTCGCGAAATTGATTTCAGCCTATCGTAAAAGTCAAAAACCACTTCGTTGAGCGGCAATTCATACGTCACCTGCGCGCGGCCACCGACATAGGTGAGTTCGGTCTGGATGCCGCGCCGATCCTGACACAATTTCAGGATGCTGCCGAGGTATTCGTCGGGCGTGTAGATCACCGCCTTGATCCACGGTTCCTCGATCACGTCGATGCGGTTCACGTCCGGCCAATCGGCGGGGTTGTGAATGTCGATGGTCTTGGCATCCTCGGTCTTGGTATGGCCAAGGTGGATGCGATAGACCACCGATGGCGCGGTGGTGATGAGGTCGAGGTCGTATTCGCGGGTCAGGCGTTCCTGAATGATTTCAAGGTGCAACAGCCCGAGGAACCCGCAGCGGAAACCGAAACCGAGCGCGGCGCTGCTTTCCATCTCGAAAGAGAAACTCGCATCGTTCAGCCGAAGTTTGGCGATGCTCTCGCGCAGTTTTTCAAAGTCCGCCGCGTCCACCGGGAACAGCCCGCAGAACACCACCGGCTGCACTTCCTTGTAGCCGGGCAGCGGGGTGTCCGATCCGTTTTTGACCGTGGTGATGGTGTCGCCGACGCGGGCCTGCTCCACCTCCTTGATCTGCGCGGTGATGAAGCCGATTTCGCCGGGGCCGAGTTCATTCAGGTCGGTGCGCTTGGGGGTGAAGCAGCCCACGCGGTCAACCAGATGCTGCGTGCCGCCCTGCATGAAGCGGATGTTGAGGCCCTTGGTCAGCTTGCCGTCGATCACCCGCACCAGGATGACCACGCCGAGGTAGGGGTCATACCAGGAATCGATCAGGCTGGCGGTGAGCGGGGCGTCAATCTTGCCCTTGGGCGGGGGGATGCGGGTGACGACGGCTTCGAGCACGTCTTCGATCCCGATGCCCGATTTGGCGCTGGTGAGCACCGCGTCGGATGCATCAAGCCCGATGATCTCCTCGATCTCGGCCTTGACCTTTTCGGGGTCGGCGGCGGGCAGATCGATCTTGTTGATGACGCAGACGATCTCGTGGTCGTGTTCAATCGACTGGTAAACATTGGCGAGGGTTTGCGCCTCGACGCCCTGCGCGGCGTCAACGACCAGCAGCGCGCCTTCGCACGCGGCGAGGCTGCGTGATACTTCGTAGGCGAAATCGACGTGGCCGGGCGTGTCCATCAGGTTGAGCTGATAGGTGTCCCCATCCTTGGCGGTGTAGTTGAGCCGCACGGTCTGGGCCTTGATGGTGATCCCGCGCTCTTTTTCAATGTCCATGTTATCAAGCACTTGCTCGGACATTTCACGCGCAGTCAACCCGCCGGTGAACTGGATCAGCCGGTCAGCCAGGGTGGATTTGCCGTGGTCAATATGGGCGATTATCGAAAAATTGCGGATTTTGGAGAGGTCGGTCATCGCCCGCGACTTAGCGCCGGGTCAAACAGATGTCATTCGAGAAAAACGCAACACCTTGCGCCTCAGGCCGGGCGCCCCGATGCTAGCCCAGATCGGCGCGGGGCGGCATGGCGTAACCGAACTTGGGAATTGCTCCGCTTTGTTCGATCCCGTGAAAGTTGCCGGGGCCAAGCGCCGCGAGCGGCGAACCGGCGGCGGCGATTGCATAGGGTGACACCCGGTTGCGCGTGCACAGCCCGCCCGCCCCATCTTCGATCAGCGATTGTTCGAACTCCAGCCCCTGAACATCGCCATTGCTGCGGATAACAGTCGCCACCGCCAACTGCCCGCCGCCCAGATCGACAACGAATTGCGTTCCTTTCGGCACGTCCGCCAACCCCTGGATCAAGGCCCCAGTCTTGGACAGGTTGCGCAGAGTCACTTCGTAGGCGTAATCATCATGGATGACTTGAATCTTGCGGAACACCGTTCGCCGCCGCGCGCGGCGGGAGCGGTCGGCACCGGGCACGATCTTCCACGTGCCCCCGGCCATTTCCTCTTCGATGGTATCGTAATCGACCGGTTCGCTGAAGATCGGCCCGCCAAGATAGCGAACCCCGCAATCCTTGAGCGATTCGAGCAAGACCGCGCTTTCGATGCCGTTGGCGATGGTATCCATCTGTAGCGCCCCGGCCAAAGCGACGATGGCGCGCACCAGTCCCAGCTCGCGATTATCGTCCCGCCCGGCTTCGGCCACCAGTTTTTCATCGATCTTGATCGAATCAAATGGCGCCCGGCGCAGGTAAGCAAGCGAGGAATAGCCGCTGCCAAATTCATCGAGGGTCAGGCGCACGCCCAATTTGAACAGCGCGGCGAGCGCGTGATCGACGATGTTGGCATCGCCAAAGAACACCGCTTCGCTGATTTCAAGCTCAAGGCGAGCAGGAGCAATGCCTGCTGCGTTCACAGCCTGCGCCACGTGTTCAACGAAATCGTCGGCAAGAAAAAGCGACACCGGCACATCGACTGCCACCCACACGCTTTCAGGCCATAGCGCGGCGCGCTGGCACGCCTCGGCGACGGCCCAGCGGCCGACATCGCCGGCCAGGCTCGAACCTTCGACGATTTGGGCAAACTCCTCCTCGTCGATGATCCCGCGCTCGTCATGATCCCAGCACACATGGGCTTCGAGCGCGCAGACCGATTGCGAGGCTGCGTCGACAATCGGTTCGAACCGCAGAAACAATTGTTCCTCGCTCAGTGCAGTCCCAAGGTTCTGCTCGAGCCGCCTGCGGAAGATCGTTTCGTTTTCAAGCTCGCCAGAGAAAAAGCGATATTGCGCGCGCCCGCCGTTCTTAGCGGCATAAAGCGCAAGGTCGGCGGAACGCACGACCTCTTCCCGGGTGACACCATCATGCGGCGCAATCGCAATCCCGACCGATGCGCCGATGACGCAGCGCCCTTCTTCGAGGCTGTAGGGCTGGCGCACCATGGTAATGATCTTCATCGCCAGATCGCCCAGCACGCCGCGATCGTCGATATCGGGCAGCATGACCTGAAATTCGTCGCCGCCCAACCGGCCAATCTCGCATTCGCGATCAATCGCCCGCCCAAGCCGTGCGGCGACCTGTTTGAGCAGTTCGTCACCCGCCGCGTGGCCAAGCGTGTCGTTAACCTGCTTGAAGCGATCGAGGTCGATCATCATCACCGCGCAATTGCGGCGCGCAGCCTTGAACGCGGTTAGCGTCGCATCGATATGCTGCGCCATGCGGTAGCGATTGCTAAGGCCGGTGAGCGTGTCAAACCGCGTCAGGCGTTCGGTTTCCGCCTCGCGGTGATATTCATCGGTAATGTCCGCGCCGGTGCCACGAAATCCGGCAAACTGCCCGTCCGGCGTAAACAGGGGGTGCCCCGCCAGCCGCAGCACAGCGCCGCCCTGACGCCGCACGGCGTGCACTGCCATTCCGGAAAACGCCTTGTGTGCGGCCAGCATCAGCGGCAACGACTTGCCGCGCCCTTCCCGGTCTGCGGCTGTAAAAATCGAAACCAGCGGCTGACCCAGCAACTCGTTGAGAGGCAGTTCCAGCCGGGATGCAATCGCACTTGAAAGATAGGTCAGTTGGCCGCTGGCATCGCTTGCCCAGAACCAGCCAAGCCCGGATTGTTCAAGTTCATCGAGCATAGCCAAACGATCGCCATCGGACAGAGCCGAGGCGACCGGAGCACGCAGCAAACGCGATGCTGCACTGTTGCGCAAAGACAAGAGACCCTTGAGGGACATCTCGTGCAAGACCTCCAAACATCGAATGCGACAACCATGCGTGGCCGCCAGTCGTCATTCGGCAGAGGTAAACCCCGATGGTTATTTTTATCCTAATTTGCTTGCTTAAAGATTGCCCCTCTGCGCCGCGAACCCGTGGCTTGCGTGACACTTGGCAAATGGTCGGCGGATGGGGTGCCTTTACCATGCGAGGGGCCGAGCGCCTCAAACGAGCCATCGGCGCGGCGTTTGAGCGGTTCGTGGAATTCCACCCCGGCGCGGCTTTCGCGCGCCCAGCGAACTTTGCCGGCAACCATTTGGCCCGGGCAAAATGCGATCTGCACCTCGCATCCCTCCGGCACATTCCACAGGCCATCGATCATCGCGCCGCTTTCGGCAATATTGCGCAGCGTCGCATCGTGCCGAACGCCATTTTCCAGCACCACGACACGGCGCAGCAGGTTCTGACGAGGGGCGCGCGCTGATTGCGGGCCATCTGGCTGAACGGTGAGGTTGCCCGACGCCAGCACGGCCGCATCGTCAGCAGTCATCGGCTTGAAATAGATATGCCCCTGCACGTGGCTGCAACCCAGCAGCCGCACCAGTTCCAGTTCGTCAAGCGTCTCCACCCCTTCAGCGGTGGTTTCCATGTGCAGCGCCTCAGCCAGACTCGTGATCGAGGCGATGATCGCGCCGTTGCGGCTGTCTTGATCGGTCGCACCTTGCACAAAGCTACGATCGATCTTGATCTTGTCGAACGGCGCTTTCTTGAGATAGCCGAGCGATGAATAGCCGGTGCCGAAATCATCGAGCGCCAGCCGCACCCCGACGCGCTTCAACGCCGCGAACATCGCATCGGTTCCAGCGTTGTCGTTCAGAAACACGCTCTCGGTAATTTCAAGTTCAAGCCGCGATGGCGCAACCCCGCTATGCGCCAGGGCATTGGCAACGATGGTGGGCAATTCCGGGTTGGCAAATTGCAACGCCGAAATATTGACGGCGCAGCGGATCGGGCTGGGCCAGCGCGCAAGATCGGCGCAGGCGGTGCGCAGCGCCCATTGTCCCAGCCGATCGATCAGGCCCGCATCTTCGGCAATCGGCACGAACTTGGCGGGTGAAAGCCAGCCACGCGTGGGGTGGTTCCATCGCATCAGCGCCTCAAACCCGACAATCTTCTCGGTCGCGGCGCAGACCACGGGCTGGTAATGCAGGTCAAGCTCGCCGCGAACCATCGCGTCGCGCAGATCCTGTTCCAGCTCGGCGCGTTCTTCGGCTGCGGCGTGGAGATTTTCGGCAAAGAACCGGAACACACCGCGCCCCGCGTCCTTTGCGGAATAGAGCGCCAGATCGACATTGCGGATCAGTTCTTCGCTGGTCGAACCATGCTCGGGCGCGAGCGCAATCCCGACCGATGCGCCGATCACCACGCTTTGCCCCAGAACCGCATAGGGTTGCGACAGCGCAGCGATAATCTCGCGCGCGATATGGCCAAGTGTGGTGCGATCCTGCTGGCCGGGCACGATGACCTCGAATTCATCCCCACCCAGCCGGCCGCACCGTCCCGCGCCATCAATCACCCGTTCGAGCCGCTGCGCCACCTGTTTCAGCAAGGCATCGCCCGCCGGATGGCCGAGCGTATCGTTGACCTGTTTGAAGCGGTCAAGATCAAGCATCAGCACGGCGCAGGCCCGTTCACGCGCGCTCGGCGCGGCAAGGATCTGTTCAAGCACCTGGCTCATCTGCACCCGGTTTGCGAGCCCGGTCAGCGAATCAAAATGGGCCAATCGCGAAACTTGCTGTTCGCTGCGACGCTGTTCCGTAAGATCGGTGCCGTGGCCGCGAAAGCCGCAGAAATTCTTGTAGGAATCATATACCGGCCGCCCAGTCAGCGCCCACCAGCGTTCTTCGTTATCGGTCGCGGCGCGCAGTTCGACATCACGGAAAGCGGAACGCGCCGACAGGTGAAAGGAAAGCGTGCGCGCGGCATCATGTGTTCCGGCGCCGGAATGGAAAATCTCGCTCAACGGAAGCCCGCACAGCGCGTCGGCAGTCTTTCCCAGAGCCAGCGCGGCCCTGGGCGAAATATAGGTGATCAGACCGCGCCGGTCGATTTCCCAGAACCAGCCCTGCCCCGTCTCCTCAAAGCTGCGCAAGATATCCTCGGCCCGCGCGGCGACACGTTCACGCGCCTCACGCTCCAGCCTATTCCGCTCGGAAACTGCCCATTGGAACCGCGCGATCAACGCCAATGCGATTGCCGCACCGGTCAGGGCAGCAAATGTCAAAGCGCCGGGGGCAATGACAGCAAACCCCGCCCAACTGGCAATCTTGGCGAAAAACAGCGACGTGATGCGCGCCTTGAACAACAAGGCCGAAGCCGCGTTGATGCACAGCAGCGTTGCCGCCGCCCATTGCCACGGCAGGCCCTCGCCTACCCACGACGCCAAGGCATAGCCCGCGCAGGCCATTGGCAGCACAATTGCCGCCAGAACAACCAGCATACACGCAGCGTGCGATCCCTCGGCCTTGCGCTCAATCGCGGCAAACAGCGGCCCGCAGGCGATCATGGCCACGGATACCAGTGCCGCTGCGCCCGTCGTTGCCGATGGCAAACCCTGCGCCACGCCAGCCGCGACCGCAAACGCTGATAGCAGACACACGGCCATGCCGCCGGACTGAAGTGGCAGGTTGAACAGGCGACGCTCCGCAGGCAATGTAATCGCGCGGGTCAGCCCATCGAGTTGTTCGGTGCGATTGCGATCAAACCCGCGTCGTTCGCTGCGTCCGCGCAGGTTAACCTCAATCGGCTCATTGGTTAAAACATCGCGGATTCCCGGCGCTCCGCCGGAGGGAACAGGGTCGACAGATTCGACTTTTCGATTGAGCTCCCCGACCATCATCGAGAATCTGCCCAAAACCTTTGAGAGAAGCGTTAATCGCAAAGGTAAACATTTTGTGGACGCGAACGAATCTGATCAGTCATCACCGCCTGCGCGCGCTTGCAACTTGGCGCGGCTCGCGCCATTCTGCTGAAAATGGCTCCGTTAACCGATGGCACGCCAGGCCAGCGGGCGGAAGCCAGACACGGGGGAACCTATGGCACGCAGCGAAGTGAAGCTCGAAAACGAAGCAGCCCAGTCCACCAATGCGCTTGGCCCGCTGATCGGTGTGGCGCGCGAGGATTTCGTCAGCGCGGTTGCGCTGCTGCTGCGCGAAACCGCATCCGATCCAACCCGGTTGATCCGCCACTCTACCGCGATGGCTCAGGACATGGTCAAGATTCTGACCGGCAAGAGCGAACTGGCGCCCGATCCCAAAGACAAACGGTTCATGGACCCGGCCTGGGCCTACAACCCGTTTTTCCGCGCCGGGGCGCAATATTACCTTGCGGTGCAAAAAGGAATGCGGGGCTGGCTGGACGAACTGGAACTGGATGAACTGGAACGCAACCGTGCCAACTTCATCGCCAACATCATCCTTGATGGCCTGTCGCCCACCAACACCCTGGCCGGCAACCCGACCGCGCAGAAACGGGTGATCGATTCAGGCGGCCTGTCGCTCATCAAGGGGTTACAGAACGCCTATCACGACATCGTCCACAACAAGGGCATGGTCAGCCAAGTCGACAAGCGCCCGTTCAAGCTGGGCGAGAATGTCGCAACGTCCAAAGGCGCGGTCGTGCTGCGCACCGAAATGATGGAGCTGGTCCACTACGCGCCCACCACCGACGAAGTGTATGAAATCCCGCAGCTGACCATCCCGCCGCAGATCAACAAGATGTATATCAACGACCTCAGCCCCGATAAGTCGGTGGTGAAATGGCAGGTCGATAACGGCATCCAGACCTTCGTCATATCATGGCGCAACCCGACCAAGGAGCAGGGCCGCTGGGGCATGGCGGATTACGTCCATTCCTGCCGCGAAGCGATGGAGGCGGTCGCAGCGATTACGGGCGCGAAGAAGGTCAATGTTTCGGCCGGGTGTTCGGGCGGACAGACCGCCGCGATGGTGGCGAGCAAGCTGGCCGCCGAAAAGTCCGACCTGCTCGGCACGCTGACGCTGATGGTGTGCGTGCTGCACCCGAAGGCAACCGACATCGAAGCCGGGTCGCTGGTCAGCGAAAACGGCATGAAACTCGCCCGCCAGCGCGCCAGCAAGGCCGGTGTGATCAAAGCCGATGATCTGGCGCGCGGCTTTGCATGGCTGCGCCCCAACGACCTGATCTGGAACTACGTCATCAACAACTACCTGCTCGGCGCCGATCCGCCAGCATTCGACGTGCTGTTCTGGAATGCGGATGCCACCAACCTTTCCGCCAGCCTGATGGGCGATTTCCTCACCGTGTACGAAACCCTCGCCTTCACCAAGAAAGGCGAGGTCGAGATGGTCGATCACAAGATCGATCTCAGCAAGGTGACATCCGATCTGTTCATCCTTGGCGGGGTGACCGATCATATCACCCCGTGGAAGGCGACCTATCGTTCGACCCAGCTGTTCGGATCGAAGGATGTGACCTACGTACTCAGCCAATCAGGGCATATGCAGGCGATCCTCAACCCGCCGACCAATCCCAAGGCCAAGTATTTCGTGCAGGCGAAAAAGGGCAAGCTGCCCGCCACCGCGGATGAATGGCTGCAAGGCACCGAAGAGGTCAAAGGCAGCTGGTGGCCGCTGTGGATGGAATGGGTGCAGGCGCGCTCGGGCAAGAAAAAGCCCGCACCCACCGAACTGGGCAACAAAGCCTATGCCCCAACCGATCCGGCACCGGGACTCTACGTCCGCGAAGAAGTCTGATATTGCGGTGCAGCGCAAATGCTGCCTAACGGGCAGCACAGGCGCGAAATTATTATCGGCTCGCTCGTTCAAGGATTGACGAACGCGCCTGACCCGCGCCGCAGCAGGCGCACAGAAAGGACTGGTTTTCGTGGCCAATGCAATGGACGGCGCTGTCGTCACAATGGAACAGGTTGGCGGCCGGACGCTACGGGTTGCGGCATGGCGGCTGGATATGCCGTCGGACCATCTGCCAGTTCTGTTCTTCAACGGCATCGGCGCGAATATCGAAGCGGTCGCCCCGCTCGCCGCAGCCATGCCCGAACGCGGCTTCATCATGTTCGATATGCCGGGCACGGGCGAATCGCCCGATCCGCTGATCCCCTACAACCCCTTCACCATGAGCTGGACGGCGGCGCAGCTGCTGGGGCGCTATGGGCTTGATCAGGTTGATGTGATGGGCGTTTCATGGGGCGGCGCGCTGGCGCAGCACTTTGCGCTCCAGCACCCCGGCCGCACCCGGCGGCTGACGCTGATTGCGACCACGCCGGGAATGCTGATGGTGCCGGGCAACCCCGCCGCCTTCACCAAAATGGCCGATCCGCGCCGCTATATTGATCCCGAATTCATGAATGAACACTTCGCCACGCTGTATGGCGGGGTCGACAAGGACGGGGCGGAACACCAGAAAGACAGCCATATCGGCCGGTTAAAGCCCCCTTCCCCGCGCGGGTATATGTATCAGCTGATGTGTATGCTCGGCTGGACCAGCCTGCCCGCCCTGCCCTTCATGTCCAAGGAAACGCTGATCATGATGGGCGAGGACGATCAGATAGTGCCCGTCATCAACGGCAAGATTTTGAAAGCGATGATCCCCAAATCGCGGCTGGTGACATTCGCGGGCGGCGGGCATCTGTTCCTGCTGACCCACGCCGATGAAAGCGTCGCCGCGATCCGTGCATTCCTGAATGAACCTCACACGGAAAAGGAAGCGCGGCGGATGGCTGCGGCATAATCCCGCCGCTGGACAGCACGCCCGCTTTGCGACATTCTCCCGCGCAAACGGGAGAGAGAATATGGCGCAATTTGATCTGATCATCCGCGGCGGCACCATCGTTGATGGCAGCGGCGCACCGGGCTTTGTCGGCGATGTTGCCGTGAAAGACGGGCTGATCGCTGCGGTCGGGCAGATCGCGGGCAGCGCCGATCAGGAAATCGACGCGACCGGCAAGATCGTCACCCCCGGTTTTGTCGATATTCACACCCATTATGATGGGCAGGCGACCTGGGACCAAGAAATGGCCCCGTCAAGCTGGCACGGGGTGACAACCGTGGTGATGGGCAATTGCGGAGTCGGCTTTGCCCCCGCCAAGCCTGACCGCCACGAATGGCTGATCAGCCTGATGGAAGGGGTGGAGGACATTCCCGGCACCGCGCTGGCCGAAGGGATGACGTGGGATTGGGAAACCTTCCCCGAATATCTCGATGCCTTGGAAAAGCTCCCCCGCACGGTCGATATCGGCACCCACGTGCCCCACGGCGCGGTGCGCGCCTATGTGTTGGGGGAACGCGAACAGCCGGGCGCCGTGCCCACGGCCGACGACATCGCCGCCATGTCAGCCATTGTCGAAGAAGGCGTGCGCGCCGGTGCGCTCGGCTTTTCCACGTCGCGCACGGTGCTGCACAAATCGGTTGATGGCGAGCTTGTCCCCGGCACCA
Source organism: Porphyrobacter sp. MBR-155 (assembly GCF_040547625.1). NCBI lineage: Bacteria > Pseudomonadati > Pseudomonadota > Alphaproteobacteria > Sphingomonadales > Erythrobacteraceae > Porphyrobacter > Porphyrobacter sp. MBR-155. Next base: position 140,740 of record NZ_JBEPQB010000005.1, on the reverse strand, counting down.
CTGCTACGCCCGAAGAACTGATCGCGATCGGCAAGGCGATGGGACGCGCTACCGCAGCAGGTGGCCACGCGGTGTTCGAAATGGCGAGCGACCTGAAACGCGAATGGAACGAGTTCGAATGGATGGGCAAGCTCAGCCGCGAGGCCAGGATCCCCGTCACCTTCGCCGCGCTGCAATCGATCGCCAAGGAAATCCCGCTCGACGAACAAATCGCGCTGATGCGCGCCGAAAACGACAATGGTGCCAATATCGTCGCCCAGATCGCGCTGCGCGGGAACGGCATCATCATGGCGTGGCAGGGCACGGTGAACCCCTTTGCCTTCCGCCCAAGCTGGCAGGAAATCAAGGAATTGCCGTGGGAAGCGCAGAAGGCGAAACTGCTCGATCCCGCGTTCAAGGCGCGGTTGCTCGCTGAACCGAATGATTACTCCGCCGCGCCGCAGGATATCCTTGGCGTGGTGATGGTCATCTCCCAAGGCTGGGCGCTGCAATATGAAATGGACCCCGATTTCGATTACGAGCCGCAGGCCGATGCCAGCATCAACGCCCGCGCCGCTGCCGCCGGGGTTGATCCGCAGGAATATGCCTATGACCTGTTGTGTCGTGATGACGGCAAGGGCTTCATTTACCTGCCAATCCTGAACTACGCCGATGGCAATCTCGATTTTCTTGTGCCCCTCCAGCACGCCGATGACACGGTCAATTCGCTGTCCGATGGCGGCGCGCATTGCGGGACGATCTGCGATGCGGCCTCGCCCACCTTCATGCTCGAACATTGGGTGAAAAGCCGCAAGCGGGGGGCAAGGATCGGTCTGGAACAGGCAATCAAGCGCCAATGCCGCGATACGGCGCTGCTTTACGGGCTGGAGGATCGCGGGGTCATCGCGCCGGGCTATCTTGCCGATCTCAACGTGATCGACATGGATCGGTTGAAGCTCGGCAAGCCGTGGCTGGCATTTGATCTGCCCGCTGGCGGAAAGCGGCTGCTGCAAAAGGCCGATGGCTATGTCTGCACCATCAAGAACGGCATGGTGACGTTCCGCGATGGTGCGTGGACGGGCGCGACCCCCGGCGGGTTGATCCGTGGGCCGCAGCAGGTGGAACTGGCCGAAGCGGCGGAGTGATCCGCCGCTAATCTAAGGCTCGATCACGATCCCCTTGGCCGGGTCGACCTTGCCCGCCAGCATTTCGAGGAACACCGCGCGCGCCGCTTCGAGGCCCTTGTGGCGCTCAATCGCGATGCTACCGTCCGCTGCCGCAAGAAATTCGCGCCACGCCGATGCGACCAACTTGCCACCTTCCTCGGCCCCGTGCGCCTTGAAAAAGGCAACCGCGTGATCGGGCGCGAAAAACAGCGCGGGCTTTGGCCCCGGTAACGGCGCGCCGCCGCCCAGAGTGGATCGGGCCTCAACATGGGTCGCGCCGACCAGCGCGGAATGGGCGAGGTTTTCGCCAAAGTGTCGGTGCAACCGCGCCAGCAGATCGGCATTGCCGGCAAAATCAACGCTGACCGTGGATGCACGCGGCAGGCTTTCAAGGTCATCATAGGCGACCACCTGATCGTAAAGCCCGCTCGCCGCGACAAATGCAACATTGCCGTTCGATGTCAGCCCGATGCGCCGCACCCCCGGCGATAATTGCCGCGCCACGCTAGCCAGCCCCATCGCGGTTTTGGACGACGCGCTGGTAACGAGCAACTGCTGCGCCCCGAACCACCCTTGCGCCCGCAGGAAATATTCGATCAGGAACCCGGTACGGAACAACGGGCCAAAGATCATGCGCTCGCCTTCGTGCGCCGGATCATGTTCGGGATCAGCCGCAAGCCGCGTATAGCTGTTGTAAACCGGGCTCATCGGCTGGCGATAATCGGTTGTGTCGAGAAAGCCGCCCGCGCTCACCCTGCCCGGCAATACATCAAGGTGGCTGGCCATCGGCAGGTAGCCATAGACCCGCTCACCCAGCGTAAAATCGGGATGGCGGCTTTCGATCACCCGCGCATGGCCCCACATCGGAACAATGCCGAACCCATCGGGTGCGGGGAAGAAATCCCAGTATTTGAACCCGTCACCCACCACGGCATAGGTGATGTTGTTGGCGGTGACCGAGAAACTTTCGACCGCCAGCCGAACCGCGCCTTCAGCAAGGGGTGCGAAGGGCAGTTCGGCTAACACGGCGTCGCTCAGCGCGGATTTGCGGACGTGGACTTGGGTGGTGGTCATTGGTTTTCTCCTAAGCCCAGCCTGCATTTTATTGTTCAAAATTACAAATGTCGCGGCTTGCCGATTGTTGGAAACCGCTAACCCCGATGCGGCATTGATGGGAGTTCACGGATTGCCGCGTCCCCCGGATCAAGCCCGGTGTCTTCGCAATGGCGATGGTTCGTTATCCCGGCGCAGCTAGATAGGTCGGCTGTTTTCCGCACTGGGCCCCGGCCTGCGCCGGGGTGACGAATGGTGATGAGTTACCCCCGCGCCAGCTTTTCAAGCTTGGCCTTCAGCGCGGCCTCGTCGAACGGCTTGACGATGTAATCGTCGGCCCCTGCGGCGATGCCATCATGAATGTCCTTGGCCTCGCCGTTCGATGTGCAGAACACCACCACCGGTTCCTTGGGCGTGGGGATGGCGCGGAGTTTCTCCACGAACTCGATCCCGTCCATTTCCGGCATGTTCCAATCGGTCAGCACCAGATCGGGCATCGATTTCTTGCAGCGCGCCAATGCTTCTTCGCCGTTTTCCGCCTCGATCGGAACATAGCCGAGGCTAAGCGCGATTTTGGAGGAAACCTTGCGAATCACGCGGCTGTCATCGACGATCAGACAGGTTTTGGCCGTTGCGGCTGGCGCGGCGGAGCCCGCATAGCGATCGCGCATCGCCTTGGCCGCAGCGACGATTGAATCGGTGTCGTCAGCGCCCGCCATCGGCGCGGTGGGTGCGCGGGATTGCATTTCGTCATGCTGCGCGGCGACCGGGGCGGCTTCCCGCGCGGCCTCGCCCTGTGCCAGCTTTTCAGCCAGCGTCTTGCCTTCGATGCCGGTGCGGCGGTTGGGGCCGGAATTGCGCTTGATCAGATTTTGCACGTTCATCGCCCCCCGCCCAGCGTCGCGAACCCGGCTTCATGGCCACGCGCGGCGAAATCATCGGAGTAGGGATCTTCTTCGTCGAGCGTGCCGACACCCTCGCCCGGGGTCATGCGGATATGCAGGTAAGGCATCCACACATCGCCGAACTCGGCCTTCTGATACCACACGTCGAGCACATCGTAGCTCGCCCACATTCCGTCGGGCGCGCGCAGGCGGATGCCCTCACCGATACGCGGCACCGCAGCAAAGCGGATGCGATCCTGCGTCTGGTGGGTTTCGTTCTGGACTTCGATTTCTATCACGGTGCGGTCCCTGGTCCTGGGACTCGGTGATAGGTCGCAAAGCTTTATGATTTACCAACGCGGCGCGAAAGGCAGTGATGGCCGCCCGCGCCCGCATCAATCCGTCGCCGGAGCCGCTTTCTTTTTGGCAGGGGCTTTCTTTTTTGCAGGCGTTTTCTTCGCGGCGGGCTTTTTGGCGGCAGCCTTTTTCGGGGCGGCTTTTTTCCTGCCCTTTTTGGCTGGCGGGCCTTTGGCAATGCGCGCGTCGATAAGGGCGATGGCGGCGTCAATCGTCACATCTTCGGGCTTTGTGTCTTTGGGAATCGTGGCGTTGGTGGTGCCGTCGGTGACATAGGGGCCATAGCGACCCGGCATCACCTTGATCTCGCCCCCGCTGGTGGGATGCGCGCCAAGTGTGGCGATGGGTTCGGACGCAGCGCGGGTGCCTGCGCCCCGGTTGGCGGCCTGTGCCAACAGATCAACCGCGCGGTTCATACCGACTTCGAACACCTCGCGGGTATTGGTCAGCTTTCCGTATTTGCCATCGTGGCGGAGATAGGGGCCATAACGCCCGATATTGGCTTCGATTTCCTTGCCGGTGTCAGGGTGCGCGCCGACAATGCGCGGCAGGTCGAGCAGTTTGACTGCCCAATCGAGGTCGAAATCGTCGAGATCCTTGGGGATGCTGGCGCGTTTGGCGTCCTTGCCCTCACCCATCTGAACGTAAGGGCCGAAGCGTCCGGTCTTGCGATGAATATCTTCGCCGGTTTCGGGGTGCTGGCCCATCACGCCATCATCCGCGCCGTCCGCGCCCTCGCCGCCCGGCTGAGCAAAGCGGCGGGTAAACTTGCATTCGGGGTAGTTCACACAGGCCACAAACGCGCCGAACTTGCCACCGCGCAAGGACAGGCGGCCATTGGCGCGGCCTTCGCTGGCGCAAAGCGGGCAGGCGCGCGGGTCGCTGCCGTCTTCGCTCGGGGGGAACAGGAAGTCTGAGAGGTATTCGTCCAATGCCTCGGTCACTTCCGAGGGCAGCTTCTCCATCACCTCGTCGGCCTTGGGCTTGAAATCCTTCCAGAACCGCGCGAGCACCGCCTTGTAATCCTCGCGCCCATCGGAAACGATGTCGAGTTCATCCTCCATGCCGGCGGTGAAATCATAGGCGACATAGGTGGGGAAGAACCGTTCGAGAAAGGCGGTCAGCAAGCGGCCGGATTCTTCGGCGAAGAAGCGGTTCTTCTCCATCCGCACATAGGCCCGGTCGCGCAGGGTCTGGATGGTCGAGGCATAGGTCGATGGCCGCCCGATGCCGAGTTCTTCGAGGCGTTTGACCAGCGACGCTTCGGAAAAGCGCGGCGGCGGCTGGGTGAAATGCTGGGTCGCATCGACGGCGCGCTTGGCCGGGCAATCGCCCGATTTCATCACGGGAAGCAGGCTGCCGTCCTCGTCATCGCTATCGTCGAAACTTTCCTGATAAACCGCAAGGAAGCCGGGGAAGCGCACCACCTGCCCGGTGGCGCGCAACTCGTGCTGCCCGGTCGCATCGCGGAAGGTGACGGTGGTGCGTTCCAACTGCGCGGTCGCCATCTGGCTCGCCATCGCGCGTTTGAAGATCAGGTCATACAGCTTGCCCTCGTCACCGCTCGCAGCGCGTTCGCGGGTGAAATCGGTCGGGCGGATCGCCTCGTGCGCTTCCTGCGCGTTCTTTGCCTTGGTGCTGTAGAAACGCGGCTTTTCGGGGCGGTAATCTTCGCTGAAACGCGCGGCGATGGCATCGCGCGCGGCCATAATCGCGCTCATATCCATCTGCACGCCGTCGGTCCGCATATAGGTGATCGCGCCCGCTTCATACAGCGATTGCGCCAGCCGCATGGTGTGCTGCGCCGAGAAACCCAGCTTGCGCGCAGCCTCCTGTTGCAGCGTCGAAGTGGTGAACGGCGGCGCGGGATTGCGTTTGAGCGGCTTGGTTTCGACGCCTTCGACGGTGAAGCGCCCTGCTTCAACCGCGGCCTTAGCTTCCATGGCAATGCCGGATGCGCCGAGGCTCAGCTTCTCCAGCTTCTCTCCGCGGAACTTGACGAGGCGGGCATCAAACTCGGTGCCATCGTGCATCATCCGTGCAACGACGCTCCAGTATTCATCCGCACGAAATGCCTCGATCTCGCGCTCACGCTCGACGATCAGGCGCAGCGCGACCGATTGCACCCGGCCCGCGCTTTTCGCGCCGGGCAGCTTGCGCCACAGCACCGGCGAGAGGGTAAAGCCGAACAGGTAATCGAGCGCGCGGCGGGCGAGATAAGCGTCAATCAACGGCTGATCGAGCTCGCGCGGTTTCGCCATCGCTTCGGTCACGGCGGTTTTGGTGATCGCGTTAAAGGTGACGCGGTCAACCAGCGACGGCACGCTTTTGCGCTTCTTCAGCAGCTCCAGAACGTGCCAGCTGATCGCCTCGCCCTCGCGATCAGGGTCAGTCGCCAGCACAAGCCGGCTTGCGCCCTTGGCCGCATCGGCGATTTCCTTGAACCGGCTCTGCTTGTCGCGGTAAAGTTCCCACTCCATCGCGAAATCGGCGTCCGGATTTACGCTGCCATCCTTGGGCGGCAGATCGCGGACGTGGCCGTAGGAGGCGAGAACCTTGAAGTCCTTGCCCAGATATTTCTCGATAGTCTTCGCCTTGGCGGGCGATTCAACGATGACAAGCTGCATGATAGTGCCGAGGTGTCCCTTACGTGTGTACGCGCGAGGGTGGAGCGCGGCCTCATACGGCGTCAAGCGGGTTGTGCAAGAGGGAGCTTACCCCGCCCGCCGCACCAGCCCGCCCGCTTCGCGCGCCAGATCGCCCGTCAGTTCGAGTTCGAGCAGCGCCATGTGCACCGCCGCCGCGCCGCTGCCCGATTGGCGGATCAGCTCGTCAACGCTGACCGGCGCGTTGGAAAGCAGCGCGGCGATGGCGTCGGTGCTGGCCGCATCCCACGCGGCCTCAGCCAGTTCGGCATAGTCGAAATCCGCTGCGCCTTCACTCACCCGAAAGCGGGATCGCGGCGCGCCGGTGAAGCTTTGGAGCAGTTCCACCACCTCATCGGGCGTCTGCACCAGCACTGCGCCTTCGCGGATCAACTGGTTGCACCCCAGCGCGCGCGCATCGAGCGGGGAGCCGGGGATCGCCATCACCTCACGCCCCGCCTCACCCGCCAGCCGCGCTGTAATGAGGCTGCCCGATTGCGGCGCGGCCTCGATCACCAGCGTGCCGGATGCGAGGCCAGCGATGATGCGGTTGCGCGAAGGGAAATGCCGCCCGCGTGGCTCGGTGCCGGGGGGTTGTTCGGCGATCAGCAGCGCCTCTGCCGCGATGCGTTCCTGCAAGGCTTCGTGCTGCGGCGGATAGGCGATGTCGATCCCGCTGGCGATCACCCCGATGGTGGCGCGAGTGTGGTGGCCCAGCGCGCCTTCGTGCGCCGCGCCGTCGATACCGCGAGCGAGGCCGGAGACGACGGTGAACCCCGCCTCCGCCAAGGCCGCACCAAAATCACGCGCCAGCTTCACCGCTGCCGCGCTGGCATTGCGCGCCCCGACCAACGCAACGCAAGGCTGCGATGCGAGTGCCAGCTTTCCCCGGCAGGTGAGGATCGGCGGAGCAGAATCGAGTTCGGCCAGCAAAGCAGGATAATCGCTCTGATCGTGGAACAGGTAACGCGCACCCGCCTTGCGCACCGCCGCCACCTCACGCTCGATGCTGTCGGCAGGTGCAGGGCGATACGGCCCGCGCCCCCTGCTGGCGAGATCGGGCAAGGCATCCAGCGCCGCTGCCGCTTTGCCGAACCGCGCGATCAATTGGCGATAGCTGACCGGGCCGATATTGGGCGAACGCAGCAGGCGAATCCGCGCAAAGGCTTCGGTTTGGGTCAATTCAACCATCTGCGATTCCCCGCGCAGGCGGGGACCTCCTTCGAGTTCACGCAAAGTCGCAGGAGGTTCCCGCCTTCGCGGGAATTCACGGCGTTTTCTTCCCCACCCGCGGCTCCTCACCGCGCATCAACCGTCCGATATTGGCGCGGTGCTGCACCAGCACGATGGCGGCGATCGCCAGCAGCGGGACGATGACCTGCGGATAGCCCAGTGCCCACGCCGCAACCGGCGCGGCAATCACCGTCACCATCGACGATACCGAGGATATCCGGCTGAGATACAGCGTCGCGGCCCAGATCGCGGCGCAGGCCAGCATTGCGGGCCACGCCAGCGCCAGCAACGCGCCCGCCGCGCTGGCGAACCCCTTGCCGCCCTTGAACGCCAGCCACGGGGTGAAGCAATGCCCCGCCACCGCCGCGACAGCTGCGATACCTTCCGTCCCCGGCCAGAAATGCCCCGCCACCAACACCGGCACCGCCGCCTTGGCCGCGTCCAGCAGCACGGTTGCCGCTGCCAGCCCCTTGTTCCCGGTGCGCAGCACATTGGTCGCGCCGATGCTGCCGCTGCCGATATTGCGCACATCGCCAAGCCCCGCTGCGCGGGTCAGGATCAGGCCAAACGGGACGGAGCCAAGCGCAAAGCCCAGCAAAGCGGCGAAAAACAATTCCATAAGTCCTCATCCCGCTCATGCCGAGCTTGTCGAAGCATCGTATTTTCTTCTAATGCTGCGATAGTAGCAAGAACGACCCTTCGACAAGCTCAGGGTGAACGGTAATAAGGATTTTCGTGCCATCCTCCCCCATCCTGCTGTTCGATTCCGGTGTTGGCGGACTGTCGGTTTATGATGCCTTGCGCAAAGTCCTGCCCCACGCCCCGGTGATTTACGCCGCTGATCTGGCCGGCCTGCCCTATGGCACCAAGACCGAGGCGCAGATTGCCGCGCGGGTTTCTGGCCTGCTGGGGCGGATGGCGGAACGATACCAGCCGCGCCTCGCCTGTATTGCCTGCAACACCGCCAGCACCATCGCGCTGGGCATGGTGCGCGATGTGCTGGAGATTCCGGTGGTGGGCACGGTGCCCGCGATCAAGCCCGCCGCTGCGCTCACCAAAACCGGCACCATCGGCCTGATCGGCACTGACGCGACCATCCGCCAGGCCTATGTCGATGATCTGGAGGCACGGTTTGGCAATGGCACGCGGTTGCTGCGCATCGCCGCCCCCGGCCTGGTCGCTGCGGCTGAAGCGAAACTGCGCGGGCACGGTGTCGATCCGGCATTGATCGCGGACATTCGCGCGCGGCTTGCGGCGATGCCCGGCGGCGATAGGATCGATACGTTGGTGCTCGCCTGCACGCACTTTCCGCTACTGGCCGATGAACTCGCTGCCGCGTTTGGCGACCAAGTGGCACAGGTTGACGGCGCGCAGGGCATCGCGCGGCGCATCGCAGACCTGCTTAAAGGACAGGATTTCGCCGCGAGCGGCCCCAATCGCTTTATCACCACCGGGCCGCTCTCAGGCGCAGCCGGGCTGGAGGCCGCGCTCACGGCACGCGGGTTCGGCGCTGCGGAGGCGTTCTGAACACCGCCGATTCCCTTGCGAAACGCTCGCAAAGATCGTGGTGGCAAAACCGATTACCCTGACCTAAAAACCCGCGAAACATTTACTCCACTTGTGGGTTATGAACGCAAACGTTCGGAACAATGGGCGGGACGGATCATCCATCCGCACCGCCCGCAACACAAAGAGCCGCGTGTGAATTACGATCAGATTTTCGACCAGGCGATTGACCGCTTGCACGAAGAAGGCCGCTACCGGGTCTTTATCGACATCATGCGGAACAAGGGCGCCTATCCCAACGCGCGCTGTTTCCACGGGCACAACGGGCCGAAACCGATCACGGTGTGGTGTTCCAACGACTATCTGTGCATGGGCCAGCACGAAAAGGTGATCGCCGCGATGGAAACCGCGCTGCACGATGTTGGCGCAGGGTCGGGCGGCACCCGCAATATCGGCGGCAACACCCATCTGCATATCGAGCTGGAACGCGAACTGGCCGACCTGCACGGCAAGGACGGCGCGCTGCTTTTCACCTCGGGCTATGTCTCGAACGATGCGACGCTGTCCACGCTGGCGCGGTTGCTGCCGGGCTGCGTGATTTTCTCGGACGAGCTGAACCACGCCAGCATGATCGCAGGGATCCGCAATTCGGGCTGCGAGAAACGGGTATTCCGGCACAATGATGTCACGCATCTGGAAATGCTGCTCGCCGCCGAAGACCCTGACACGCCCAAACTGATCGCGTTTGAAAGCGTTTATTCGATGGATGGCGATGTCGCCCCGATCCACGCGATCTGCGATCTGGCGGATAAATACAACGCGCTCACCTATATCGATGAAGTTCACGCGGTCGGGATGTATGGGCCGCGCGGCGGCGGGATTTCCGAACGTGATAACGCCGCGCACCGGATCGACATTATCGAAGGCACGCTGGGCAAGGCGTTCGGGGTGATGGGCGGCTATATCGCGGCGAGCACCAAGGTGATCGACTGCATCCGCTCCTATGCGCCGGGCTTCATCTTCACCACCTCGCTATCGCCTGTGCTGGTGGCGGGCGTGCTGGCATCGGTGCGGCACCTGAAAGAGAGCAACGTCGAGCGCAACGCGCAGATGCGCGCCGCCGCGATGCTCAAGCTGAAATTCGCCGAGGCTGGCCTGCCGGTGATGGATTCTGTCACCCATATCGTCCCGCTGATGGTGGGCGATCCGGTGCGCGCCAAAAAGATCAGCGATATCCTGCTGGCCGAATACGGCGTCTATGTGCAGCCGATCAACTTCCCCACCGTGCCGCGCGGCACCGAACGCCTGCGCTTCACACCCGGGCCGCATCACAGCGAGCCGATGATGGACGAGTTGACGAGCGCGCTGGTGGAAATCTGGGACAGGCTGGAGCTGGAACTGGCCGAGGCGGCGTAATCCCGCCCGCGCCGTGCCGTAACGTCCTTTGACGCGCCGCGCGGCTGGGCTAGGCACTCTCCCGATCAGATTCGGGAGAATATAGTGAGCGGGACGCCAGATCAGACTTACGCCGAGGTCGTTCTCGGCCGCCGCAGCATTCGCGGCTATCTCGACAAGCCGGTGCCGCGCGCGCTGATCGAGGAAGTGCTTGCCCTCGCGATGCGCTCGCCATCGTCAATGAACACCCAGCCGTGGCATTTCCATGTCATCACCGGCGAGCCATTGGGCCGCATCCGGCGCGGCAATACCGAACGGATTTTGGCGGGCGAGCCCGACAGCCGCGAATTTCGCCGGGGGGAGCCATTCGCAGGCGTCCACCGCGACCGGCAGGTTGAGGTTGCCAAGCAATTGTTCGGCGCAATGGGGATTGAACGCGATGATAAACCCGCCCGGCAGGACTGGGTGCTGCGCGGCTTCCGCCAGTTCGACGCGCCGGTCTGCGTGATCGTCACCTACGACCGCGAATTGTCCGGCAGCGATGATACCGCGTTTGATTGCGGCGCGGTAACAACCGCGCTGGTCAACGCGGCGTGGAGCCGGGGTCTGGGCTGCGTGATCAACAGCCAGGGCATCATGCAAAGCCCGGTCGTGCGCGAACACGCGGGCATCCCCGACGATCAGGTAATCATGAAAGCCGTCGCAATGGGCTGGCCCGACCCGGATTTCCCCGCCAACGCCGTCGTGTCCTTGCGCAAAAGCGTTGACGAAGCCGCGCGGTTTGTGGGGTTTGACTGATCGCTCTGGCGGCATAAGCACCTGCTTATTGGCACCATCTAAGCGCCGCTCCAATGGAAGCGGGCGCGGGTAGCGTTCAGGTTTCCTTTGCAACCGACTGCAAAGGAACCTGTGATGACCGTACACACCCCGACCCGCCGCTGGGATCCGCTGGTAAAAATCACCCACTGGGGCGTGGCTGCGGTGGTGGTGGTCAATGCGCTGATCGTTGGCGAAGGTTCGATCGCGCATATCTATGCCGGCTATATTCTGGCGGCGTTGCTGGGCCTGCGCATCTTATGGGGCTTTATCGGCCCATACGCCGCGCGGTTCAGTTCGTTCACGCCCAACCCGGCCAAGGCATTTGAGCATATTGGTGACATCAGGGCGGGCCGCCACGAAATCCACAAATCGCATAACCCGTTGGGGGCGTTGATGGCCTATGCGCTGTGGGCCTGCCTTGCGGTGATTATCGCCAGCGGTATCGGCATGGCCGGAGCGCCGCCTGCCATCGACGCATCAGTCAGCCCTGCCGATTTCGTTTCGGATGAATACCGCGAAGCCGCCGACAGCAGCAAAGGCGAGGAAAGCGCGGCCACAGAATTGTTCGAAGAAGTGCATGAAGTTGCCGTCAACCTTCTCTATCTGCTCATTGCGCTGCATATTGGCGGCGTGGCCTTCGAAACCGTGCGCAGTGGCAAGCGCACGCTCACCGCGATGCTGCCAGGAGGAAAGTGACCAGCACCCTCAAACCAACCCCGCAACGCGGCGACCACCGGATCGCGGTGGTTGGCGCGATCGTGGTGGTTCAGGCGATTGCGGCTGTGTTCTTCATTGCCGACGCAGCGGTTGATATCGCGTCGGAAGAATGGGGTCTGCACATCCTTGCCGAAGTGCTGATCGCGCTGGCCTTATTGGCCGGGGTGGCATTGGGGGCGTGGCAAACCCGGCGGATGATCGAGATCGCACAGCGCAACGAACAGGCCCTGCAGGTTGCGCGCGGCGCAGTCGCCGAGATCATGGCCAGCCGGTTTTACGCATGGCGTCTGAGCGAAGCCGAAACCGAAGTCGCTCTGTTTGCGCTCAAAGGCTTCGAGACAACCGAAATCGCCGAACTGCGGCAAGTTGCCGAAGGGACAGTAAGGGCGCAGTTGACGTCAATCTACGCCAAGGCGGGGGTCTCATCCCGCCATGCGCTTTCCAGCCTGTTTCTCGAAGACCTGATCGAAGTGTCCGCGAGCAAAGGCGGCCCGCCAAAATGCAGGGATGCAGATTAACCCCAAGGTTCGATGCGCCTGACTCATCGACCCTTCGTTAAGTCCGTGCGGCATTCGAGCATGTCCAGCGCGTGATGTGTCAACATCTCGGCGCGCTGGTGTTACGCGGGCTTACCGCATGATCGCTGGCTTCGCACGCGGGTTGCGCCGCGCATCGCCTGTTTCTGGATGGCGGCAGGGATCGATGAGTTTCTCGACCGTGTCGAGGCTGAAGGTTCGCTCGCCTTCGCGGAAACAGGCCGCGGTGATCGCTGCCGGGGCGACCGCGAGCGTGCGACGTATGGACGCGGTCGCAATATGTTTCAGAAATCGAGCGCCATTACCGGATCGCCCGCTTCCGCTGCGGGGGAGCCGGGCGGACGGCGGATTAGCCAGTCGGCCCGCGCCAGCGCCGCCTGCGCGCCGCTATCCTGATTGGTGATCGGTTCCAGCCCCGCCTCGCCCCAGCGCGCACGAAGGAAAGTCTCACGATCGCCGGTGGCGGTGATACTGGCCGCCAGCGGAATTGTCCGCCAAGCCAAGGTTTCGCGCAAGCATTGCCCCTGCAAACCCGCCAGCAGCGGCACCAGAAACAGGCGCGCTGTAACCATTGCCGAGGTCGGATTGCCGGGCAGGCCCAGCACCCATTTGCCCTTTGCCCGCCCCAGCCACACCGGCTTGCCCGGCTTCAGGGCGACCTTGGAAAACAGCACTTCCAATCCGTGCGCTTCGAACATCGGCTTGGCAAAATCGCGCTCGCCCACCGAAGCGCCGCCGGTGACAATCACCACATCGGCCTGTTGCAACATCTCCCCGGCCAGTTGTTCAAGCGCTGGCAGACTGTCCTGCCCGATCATCCGGGCGACCACCCTGCCCCCTGCCCGTTCCGCCATGGCAGCCACGCCGAAGGTCACACTTTCGGGAATGGCATCGGCCCGCAGATGCGCCATGCCCGGCGGTGCCAATTCATCACCGGTGCCGATGATTGCCACGCTGGGCCGTGCGGCAACGGTGACGCTCGCCCGGTCGGCAGCCGCCGCAGCAATCATCGCGCGCGGGGTAAGGCGGGTGCCCGCTGGTAACAGGATATCGCCTTCGCAAATGTCGCTTCCGGCCGCGCGCACGTGCCCGCCGGGGCCATAGCCATCGGCAAAGCACACGTCATCGCCTTCGCGGCTGGCGTATTCCTGCATGATGCAGCGATCGGTGCCCGCTGGCATCGGCGCGCCGGTAAAGATGCGCACAGCCTCACCCGGCCTGACAGGCTTGGCGAAGCTCGCCCCCGCGCGTGCCTCCCCGATGACGCGCAGAACCGCACCGGGGCGCGTGGCCGCATCCGTGACCGCATAACCATCCATCGCGGCCGTCGCGGTGCGCGGGTAGGTGCTGCGGGCGATCAGCGGCGCGGCGAGCACGCGGCCCGCCCCCTCGGCCAGCGGCATTTCCACGCTTGCGAGCGGCGTGACCGCACCTTCGAGCAGGGCCAGTGCTTCATCAACGCTGATCACGCGCAAACGACCCTGAGGCGCGGCAATGCCCCCGCAATCGAGCACGGCTTGTGGCGACTGTCGAATTCCAGTTCGAGCAATCCATCCCACGCATCGCGGCACGCCCCCGTCGATCCCGGCACGCAGAAGATAAAGGCATCGCCCGCCTGCCCGGCAAAGGCGCGTGATTGCATGGTGGCGACGCCCACGCTGGTCAGGCTCTTGTTGTGGAACGCGACGGAAAATCCGTCCATCTCGCGGCGCAGCAACGGCTTGACCGCTTCGGGGGTGTTGTCGCGCGGAGAAAAGCCGGTGCCGCCGGTGGTGAGGATAATTTCGATCTGCGGACGCGAGAGCCAATCTTGCAACTGCGCGCGGATATCAGCGATCTCATCCCTCACAATCGCGCGGTCGATCAGCCGGTGCCCCGCAGCCTGCAAGCGATCGCACAGCAGCGCGCCCGAGGTATCGGTTGCCAGACTGCGGCTATCCGAAATGGTCAGCACCGCCATGCCGAGCGGGTGAAACATCGCCTCTGTGTCAATTCCAGCCATCAGGCCTTAGCCTCCTATTGATGCAAGATGCGGGGTTGCCCCGCTATTACCATCATGCAGGCGATGCGGGGGAGCCTTGGTTGCAACAAGCCCGCGAATATGCGCAATCAACGGCTGCGGATTCACTCGCCCCCGCCCGCAGGAAGCTGGTGCTACTCCAACTCCAGAATCACCGCGTCGACCGCTAGGCTTTCGCCTTCTGCTGCGTTGATCTTCGCTATCACGCCTTCCTTTTCGGCGCGCAGGATGTTTTCCATCTTCATCGCTTCGACCGTAGCGAGCGGCTGACCCGGCTGCACCGTTTCGCCTGCCGCCACGTGCAGCTTCACCAGCATCCCCGGCATCGGGCAGATCAGGAAGCGCGACAGATCGGGCGGCACCTTTTCGATCATCAGCGATTCGTGCCGCGCCAGCCGCAGCGGCAGCACCAGTGCAGTATGCGCCGCGCCGCGCGTCGTGACCTTCCAGCGGTTGCCGATCCGATCGACGATCAGGCCAAAGCGGACTTCATCGCCATCCCCCACCTTGCCGGTGGCAGTCGCTTCCACCATGCCGGGCAACCAGTCGCAGGTGCCGTCCACCCGCACCCCGTCAACCATGGCATGGCCATCGCCCAGAACCACCTCGAACCGCTCATCTCCCAGCTTCACCAACCATTCGCCGGAGACCGGCAACGGCCCGTCAAGCTGGCCCGAAATGTGCCGCGCGCGCGCCTGCAGGCTGAATTCGTTACCCGCACACACGGCGGCGAGGATGCGGCGGAAATCCTGCGAAGTCGCGGCCCCGTGGAAGCCATCAGGATATTCCTCGGCGATGAAGCCCGTCGTCAACTCGCCCGCACGAAAGCGCGGGTGCTGCATGATCGCGCTCAAAAAATCGACATTGTGCCCCAGCCCCTTGATGCGGAAATTGTCGAGCGCCTCGATCTGCAAATCGGCTGCTTCGTCGCGGGTGGGTGCCCATGTAATCAGCTTGGCGATCATCGGGTCGTAGAACATCGACACCTCGCCGCCTTCGTATACGCCGTCGTCAACTCGCACCGAGCCATTGCCGCGCGCCACCCCGCGCCGCGCCTTGCCTGCGACGGTTTCATCTTCGCTCCATCCGGGCAGCGGCGGCGAATAGTGCACCAGCCGCCCGGTCGAGGGCAGGAACCCGCGATAGGGGTCTTCGGCATAGACGCGGTTTTCAATCGCCCAGCCGTCAATCCCGATATCATCCTGCGTCATGCTGAGCTTTTCGCCGTAAGCGACGCGGATCATCTGTTCGACCAGATCAATCCCGGTGATTGCTTCGGTCACAGGGTGTTCGACCTGCAAACGCGTGTTCATTTCGAGGAAGTAGAAACTCTCCCCGCTCGGGTCGGCGCCGCTGACGATCAGTTCGACCGTGCCCGCCGAATAATACCCCACCGCGCGTGCCAAGGCGACGCATTGCTCGCCCATCGCCTTGCGCATTTTTGGCGTGACAAACGGCGACGGGGCTTCTTCAACCACCTTCTGGTGGCGGCGCTGGATCGAGCATTCGCGCTCGTTCAGGTAAAGGATATTGCCGTGCTGATCGCCCAGAATCTGGATTTCGATGTGGCGCGGGTTGAGGATGAATTTCTCGATGAACACGCGGTCATCGCCGAAGGAATTAAGGCCTTCGCGCTTCACGCTTTCAAAGCCTTCGCGCACGTCGGCCTCGGAATAGGCGAGCCGCATTCCCTTGCCCCCGCCGCCGGCGCTGGCCTTCATCATCACCGGATAGCCGATCTCGTCCGAAATCCGCACCGCGTGCTCGGTATCGTCAATCTCGCCGACAAAGCCGGGGACGACATTGACGCCCGCCTGCATCGCCAGTTTCTTGCTTTCGATCTTGTCGCCCATCGCGGCGATTGCGCCCACGGGAGGGCCGATGAAGGCGATGCCTTCCTTCGCCAGCGCCTCAGCGAAAGATGTGCGTTCGGACAGGAAGCCATAGCCGGGATGCACGGCCTCGGCCCCGGTCTGCTTGGCTGCGGCGATGATCCGTTCCGCGATCAGATACGATTCAGCAGCAGGCGAAGGCCCGATATGCACCGCCTCGTCAGCCATAGCCACAAACGGCGCGCGGGCATCGGCATCGGAATAGACCGCGACGGTCTTGATCCCCATTTTCCGGGCGGTGGTAATGACCCGGCAGGCGATCTCGCCACGGTTGGCAATCAGGATTTTCGAAAACACGGCGGAACCTCTCGTACAAACGCGTTATCTTGTCACCGGGCTATGCCGCCTGATGGCGCAGCCTGCAAGCTAGCGGATTTGAGGCTTCAACCCTCGGTTTCGACCAGTTCGCGCAATTGATCGGTGCGCATCCGGGTGAGCCGCGCCTTGCAGGTGGATATCAGCAATGGTTCCAGGCTGCCGCCGCGTGCATAGTACCCCTCAACCCGGCAATGCGCGTCGCGGTAGCGCAGCCAGCCGCGCTGGGATTCGAGCAGGCTTTCGAAATAGCCTTCGCGGGTGTCGCGTTCACCCGCACCGTGGGCCACAAATGCGGCATCGCGGGCCTTCATTGCGGCGGCGGTGATCGGCCACTGCGCATTGAGGCGTTCATCCGCGACTTCGAAATCGCGCGCGGCGCACCAGTTCATTTCCTGCTGCATGATCGGATCATCGCAGCTCCAACCGGGCACGGGGGCTTCAGCGGCTTGCGCGAACAGCGGGAGTAGCAGCGCGGCGATCATGGCGCGTTCCTTTGGGCAAAACCGATCAGGCTATCAGCGTAGGCGGGCGCGCCGCGCCTGTCACCCTCCCCGCTGACGAGGGTTTGCACCGCCTTCCCAAGCATGGCGATATTGGCGGGGGAGAGGTTGCCGAGCGGCTCAACGTAAATGCCGATGCCGAACAGGATCGCGCCCGTCTGCGGCAGCCGCCGCAGCGTCTGGCGTTCGGAGCGGACAAACAGGGTTTCGCCAGCGTTCTCGGGCGTGACATGGGCGAAGGCCTCTTGCGGCGGGCGGTCGGGCAGCCAGCGGCGTTCTCCCGTCGCGGCGATGAACCAGTTGCAGCGGGCATAGATCGGGCCGGGGCGCAGGGTTGCCATGAAGCGGTCGACCCCGGTGGCGAGTTGCTCCTCATAGCCCGCGATGGGCGCATGGAGCGCGCGCAGGGGCAGGCCGATTTTGTCCGCCGGGTGCCAGTCCGATGGCCATGCGACCGCCGCACCGATCAGGCGATACACCTCCTCGCCTTGGCGCTTGGTGAGCAGGCACAGGTCTTCGTGGGTGGCGAGCGCAGCTTCGGGCAGCGCGCCTTGGGTGCCGAGCATCGCCGCCAGCTCGCGGCCCGGCGCGTGAGCCTCGGGGGTGAGTTGCACGCCCTGCGGCCATTGCGCAAAGCCTTCTGCCCGCGCCGCAAGGTCAGGCGCAGGCTGGAGCCAATCGCGCTCCTCCAGCTTGACCAGCCCCATGCGCAACTGCCCACCCCCGCGCGCCTTGGGGAGCAGGGTATCGACGGAGAAACCCAAACTCACCCTAATCCGTCTTGCCGGACTTGATCCGGCATCCCGCTATCTTTGTCCCCACGTGCCCGAAGGAAGCGGGACCCCGGATCAAGTCCGGGGCGACGGATGGGCGCGGGTTCACGCCCCCACCACCGCCGCCTTGCATGCCCGTGCAGGTTCCTCACCCTTGAGCGCGGTCAGCCCCAGTTTGGCAAACAGCGCGCCATCGCTGTCGTCACCCGCATTGGGTGCGGTCAGCAGCTTGTCGCCGGTGAAGATCGAATTCGCGCCTGCAAGGAAGCACAGCGCCTGAGTCGCCTCGGACATCGATTCGCGCCCCGCCGACAGCCGCACCATCGAACGCGGCATGGTGATCCGCGCGACGGCGACCGTGCGGACGAACTCGATATCGTCGATTTTGGCGAGCGGGGTGTCCGCTAACATATCGCCCAGCACCGTGCCCTTCACCGGCACCAGCGCGTTGACCGGCACGCTTTCGGGATGCTGCGGCAGGGTGGCAAGCGTGTGGATGAAACCCACCCGATCCTCGCGCGTCTCACCCATGCCGACGATCCCGCCGGAGCAGACATTGATCCCCGCCTTGCGCACGTGATCGAGCGTATCCAATCGGCACTGGAAATCGCGGGTGGAAATCACGCGCTCGTAATATTCGGGGCTGCTGTCGATGTTGTGATTGTAGTAATCGAGCCCCGCCTCGGCGAGCATTTCGGCCTGATGCGGTTCGAGCATCCCCAGCGTCATGCAGGTCTCGAGCCCCATGTCGGCTACGCCCTTCACGATCTCCACGATCGCGGGCATGTCGCGGTCCTTGGGATTGCGCCACGCCGCGCCCATGCAGAAGCGCTGCGAGCCCGCATCCTTCGCCTGCGCCGCACGCTGCAGCACGGCCTGCACGTCCATCAGCTTGGTGGCTTCGACGCCGGAGTCCGCCTTCACCGATTGCGAGCAATAGCCGCAGTCCTCAGGACACCCGCCGGTCTTGATGCTGAGCAGGGTGCACAGCTGGACCTCGGTGGCGGGGTGGTGCGCGCGGTGTATGGTGGCGGCCTGAAACAGCAACTCGGTGAAGGGCAGGTCGAAGAGGGCCGCGATTTCGGCGCGGGTCCAGGTGGTGCGGATTTCAGTCATTTGATGCTTCACCGACCTTCTTGATGATTTTCCGCGCAAACCAATGAAACACGAAGACGCATATCACCGCGTAGATAATTGCCGGCAGCGAGCCGGACAGCCAAATTCCCCATTTTGATGGCTCGACGTTTCCCGTGATCTGCTGCTGGATTCCAATAATCCCCTGCACGGTCAACCAGAACAGGACTGAAAAGATTGCAAAACCAATCGAGACCAAACGAACGAAACGACCCATCACTCCACTACCTCCTTCGTCGTTGCGAGGAGCCGCAGGCGACGCGGCAATCCAGATACCGCCGTATCCTCGCGGCGCGACGTCAGAAGCTGGATTGCTTCGCTTCGCTCGCAATGACGAGGGAGTAGAACGACCCTACTCCGCTGCATCGTCCAGCCCCTCGCCCCCCAAGTCTCCGGGCGGCGGCATGTTGTGGCCGAGCAGCACCAGAATATCCGCCGCGCATTCGACCACGTTGCTGCCGGGGCCGTAGATCCCCTGCACCCCCGCCTCGCGCAAATAATCGTAGTCCTGTGGCGGGATCACGCCGCCTGCCGTCACCTTAATGTCGCCGCGCCCGGCTTCGCGCAGGAGCCGGATCAGTTCGGGGATCAGGGTCTTGTGGCCTGCCGCCAGCGAAGACGCGCCGACCACGTCGACGTCCTTCTCCAGCGCCATAGCGGCGCTTTCTTCAGGCGTCTGGAACAGCGGGCCGCTGATCACATCGAAGCCCATGTCGGAAAACGCCGACGCGATCACATTCGCACCGCGGTCGTGCCCGTCCTGGCCCATCTTGGCGATCATGATGCGCGGCGCGCGGCCCAAGCGGCGGCCCACGGCTTCGACGCCGTCCGTCACTTGCGCCCATCGGCGGTCGAATTCGTAGGCGCTCTTGTAAACGCCGCTGACCGGCGCAGGCGTGGCATCGTGGCGGCCGAACACCTCTTCCATCGCCGAGGAAATCTCGCCCAAAGTGGCATCGTGGCGGGCGGCTTCGACGGCGAGGGCCAGCACGTTCTCGCCCGCAGCGCAGCCCGCCGTCAGCGCCGCCAAGGCCGCCCTGCACGCCGCCTCGTCGCGCCCTTCGCGCACCTTGGCGAGCCGCGCAATCTGGCCGGTGCGCACCTTCTGGTTATCGACCTCCAGCGTCTCCATCGGGTCTTCGCTGTCTTTGCGATATTTGTTGACCCCGACGATCACCGTCTCGCCCTTGTCCACGCGGGTCTGCTTTTCCGCCGCCGCGCGTTCAATCGCGGCCTTGGGCGCGCCAGTCGCGACATAGGCGGTCATGCCGCCTGCGGCGTCCACATCGGCCATCATCGCCTCGGCCTCTGCCACCAGCGTCGCGGTCAGCGCCTCGATATAGTGCGAGCCGCCGAGCGGATCGACCACATTGCAGATGCCGCTTTCCTCTTGCAGCACCAGCTGGGTGTTGCGCGCGATCCGGGCGCTGAAATCGGTGGGGAGCGCGATGGCTTCATCGAGCGCATTGGTGTGGAGCGACTGCGTGCCGCCCAGCACCGCCGCCATTGCCTCCACCGTGGTGCGGATGACGTTGTTGTAGGGGTCCTGCTCCTGCAAGCTGACGCCGCTAGTCTGGCAGTGAGTGCGCAGCATCTTGCTACGTTCGTCCTTCGCCCCCAACCCGTCCATAACGCGATACCACAGCGTGCGCGCGGCGCGCAGTTTGGCGATTTCCATGAAGAAGTTCATGCCGATGCCGAAGAAGAAGCTGAGGCGGCCCGCGAAGGCATCAATATCCAGCCCCGCCGCCATCGCCTTTTGCGCATATTCCTTGCCATCAGCGATGGTGAAGGCGAGTTCCTGCACCGCCGTCGCCCCGGCTTCGTGCATATGGTAGCCCGAAATCGAAATCGAATTGAATTTTGGCATGTTGGTCGAGGTATAGGCGATGATGTCCGCAATGATCCGCATCGAAGGTTCGGGCGGGTAGATATAGGTGTTGCGGACCATGAATTCCTTAAGAATGTCGTTCTGGATCGTGCCCTCAAGCTTATCCTGCGCCACACCCTGACGTTCGGCTGCGACGATGAAGAACGCCAGCACCGGGATCACCGCGCCGTTCATGGTCATGCTGACGCTCATCGCATCGAGCGGGATCTGGTCGAACAGAATCTGCATATCCGCGACCGTATCAATCGCCACCCCCGCCTTACCGACATCGCCGACCACGCGCGGGTGATCGCTGTCATACCCACGGTGGGTGGCAAGGTCGAAGGCCACCGAAAGGCCCTTTTGCCCCATCGCCAGATTGCGGCGGTAGAAGGCGTTGGATTCCTCGGCGGTGGAAAAGCCCGCATATTGCCGGATCGTCCACGGACGGCCCGCATACATCGAGGCTTTCACCCCGCGCGTGAAGGGCGCGAAGCCGGGCAGGCCGGGGTCGAACCCGGCATGATCCTCCGCTGTGTAGAGCGGTTTTATGCCGAAACCTTCGGGCGTTTGCCACGTAAGGTCGCGGCCTTTCACCTCTTTATCGGCGAGGGCTTTCCAGTCAGCGAGGGTGAGTTTTTGGGTCATGTCTATACAATCCCGTCATGCTGAACTTGTTTCAGCATCCATGGCGCGGCATCCGGCCAAGGCTGGTGGGGCAAAATGGACCCTGAAACAAGTTCAGGGTGACGAAGTGGGGGAGGCCTACTCCCCCTTGAATTCCGGTTTGCGTTTCTGGAGGAACGACATCCCGCCTTCCGTTGCATCGGCTGTGCCGCCAGCAACGCGCTGCGCTTCTGCCTCGGCTAACAGCACCATTTGCAGGTTGGTGTCGAGCGCGACTGCGATGTTGCGTTTCATCTGGGCGTAGGCAATCGTCGGGCCGTTCGCCAGTTTGGTCGCGAGCGCGCGGGCATCGGTCATCAGGTCGGCATCATCGACGCATTTGTAGATCAGGCCCCATTCCTCGGCCTGTTCCGCCCCGATTTTCTCGCCCAGCATCATCATGCGGGTGGCGCGGGCGCGGCCGATGGCGCGGGTGAGCAGCCAGGTCGATCCGCCATCGGGGACAAGACCGATATTGACGAAGGCTTGGAGGAAATAGGCGCTCTTCGCGGCGATGGTAAAATCCGCCGCCAACGCCAGCGAACAGCCGACACCAGCCGCCGGGCCGTTCACAGCGCAGATCACCGGCACGCTCGCGCGGATCAGATGGCTGATCGCGGGGTTATAGTGATTGTTCAGCGCCTTGTGGCTACCGCCCTTGCCCGTCACCACGCTGTTATCACCGCGCGCAGACAAATCCGCGCCCGAACAAAAACCCTTGCCCTCTCCCGTAATCAGCACCGCGCGCGCGTCCCCAAGATCATAAAACGCCAGCCCGATTTCATCGGCCATTTCCGGGGCCATGGCGTTAAGGCGTTCGGGGCGGTTGAGGGTGATGGTCAGCAGCGGGCCGTCACGGGTGACGCGGATGGATTCGTAGGACATTTTTTCAACCTTTCTCATTTTCGTCATTCCGGCGAAGGCCGGAACCCAGTCCCGCCTTACCGCTTCTGGGCCCCGGCCTACGCCGGGGTGACGAGGTAAGTTAATTCGACCAATGCGCATCCTCGCGCGGCGTCTCCATGATCTCGGTCAGCATGCCGCCCATGTCCTTGGGATGGACGAAAAAAATCGGGGTGCCGTGCGCGCCGATCCGCGTGGGGCCGAGGATGCGCTTGCCTTGTTCCTCGAACTCGGCGCGGGCCTCGGCGATGTCGGGTACTTCAAAGCACAGGTGATGCTGCCCGCCGAGCGGGTTCTTGGCGAGGAAGCCGGCGAGCGTGGAGTTTTCCCCCAGCGGCTCGATCAGCTCGATCTGGGTGCCGTTCATCGCCCCGTCCGCACCGGGGGTGTCGACGAAACAGACCTTCACGCCCTGCTCCTCAAGATCGAACGGCGTATGGATCTTGGTCGCGCCCATGACGTCGCGGTAGAACGCGATCGAGTCCGCCATGGAGGGCGTGGCGACCCCGATGTGGTTGAGACGGCCGAGTTTCATTAGCCTGCCTTCCGACAAGGAAAAGCTCGTGCCAGCGCCTCACCCACTAGTACGTTAGCTGTTTCGGTTCCTCTTTCGTAACGGGTCGCAAGATATCTGCGGACGATGCCCCGCAGCTCTGCGCTTGAGACTTCCGAGTAAATACAGAAGATACCGTTTGCCGCGACGTTCTCTGATCGCAAACTTTCATGATCAATTACACCGTGGATATAACCAACGCAGAGCGCAAGGTTCACCTCATGTGAGATTTCGGTCGATGGCGTGTTGCAAACTACATTCAACTTTTCAGCGGTCGTGGCAGATGCTGGCGACGCAAACGCTATTGCGCTCATCGCTGCGGCTGCGGCCAAGAATAACTTTCGCACCAAACTTATCTCCTAGAGCGGAATATTGTCATGCTTCTTCCAAGGGTTCTCCAACTGCTTCGTCCGCAGCTTCCTTAGCCCCAGCGCGATCCGTCGCCGGGTCGAGTGCGGGTGGATCACCTCGTCGATATAGCCGCGCGATGCCGCCACAAAGGGGTTGGCGAAGCGGTCATCGTATTCCTTGGTCTTCTCGGCGATCTTTTCGGGGTTGTCGCGGTCTTGGCGGAAGATGATCTCCACCGCGCCCTTGGCGCCCATCACTGCGATTTCCGCCGTCGGCCAAGCATAGTTCAAATCGCCGCGCAGGTGCTTGCTCGCCATCACGTCATAGGCGCCGCCGTAAGCCTTACGGGTAATGACGGTGATTTTGGGCACGGTCGCCTCGGCATAGGCGAACAGCAGTTTCGCGCCGTGCTTGATGATCCCGCCCAGTTCCTGCGCGGTGCCGGGGAGGAAGCCGGGGACGTCGACAAACGTCAGGATCGGGATTTCAAACGCATCGCAGAACCGCACAAACCGCGCGGCTTTCTTCGATGAATTGATGTCGAGGCAGCCGGCCAGCACCATCGGCTGGTTCGCCACAACGCCCACCGTGCGCCCCTCAACCCGGCCAAATCCGCACAGGATATTGCCCGCGTGCGCCGGTTGGATCTCGAAGAAATCGCCTTCGTCCAGCACCTTGGCGATAACTTCGTGCATGTCATAGGGCTGGTTGGCATTGTCGGGGATCAGCGTGTCGAGGCTCGGCTCATCGCGGTCCCACGCATCACCGACCGGCAGCACCGGGGGTTCTTCCCGGTTCGACAGCGGGAGGAAATCGACAAACCGCCGCGTCGCCAGCAGCGCCTCGATATCATTGTCATAGGCGAGATCGGCCACAGATGTCTTGGTAGTGTGGGTGATCGCCCCGCCAAGCTCTTCCTGCGTCACGACTTCGTTGGTGACGGTTTTCACCACCTCTGGCCCAGTGACGAACATATAGCTGGAATCCTTCACCATGAAGATGAAGTCGGTCATTGCGGGCGAATAGACCGCCCCGCCCGCGCACGGCCCCATGATGAGGCTGATTTGCGGCACCACGCCGCTGGCCAGCACATTGCGCTGAAACACCTCGGCATAGCCGCCCAGCGAAGCGACGCCCTCCTGAATCCGCGCCCCGCCCGAATCGTTGAGGCCAATCACCGGCGCGCCGACTTTCATTGCGGTGTCCATCACCTTGCAGATTTTCTCGGCATGGCGTTTCGACAGGCTGCCGCCGAACACGGTGAAATCCTGGCTGAACACGTAAACCAGCCGCCCGTTGATCGTGCCGCTGCCAGTCACCACCCCGTCGCCGGGAATGCGCTGGGTTTCCATGCCGAAATCAATGCAGTCGTGTTCGACGTAGGCATCAAGTTCCTCGAACGAGCCTTCGTCGAGCAGCACGTCCAATCGTTCGCGCGCGGTCAGTTTACCCTTGGCGTGCTGGGCTTCGATGCGCTTGGCCCCGCCGCCCATGCGGGCAGCTTCGCGGCGGCGTTCCATTTCGGCGATATTGGCAGACACACTCAGGTCCCCTGTTGTTTTCCGGTTCCAGATGCGTTGCCTTAGGCGACCGGCAGCGTCAACGTGGCAAAAATGGCGGCAATCATGCAAAGGCAAGTATCATATCATGGTGCAACAGGCGGACATGGTGGTGATCGGTGGCGGGATTGCGGGGCTATCGATGGCTGCGCGGCTGGCGCGGCATGGGCGGGTGGTGGTGCTGGAAGGCGAAAGCGCACCCGGATACCACGCCTCGGGCCGCAGCGTCGCCTTTGCGCATTACGGGTTGGGCGAGCGGATCGTGCGGACGCTGACCGCGCTGAGCCTGCCCGACCTGGCGGCCCACGCTGCGCGGCACCCGGCGCTGCATATTGCTTCGGCAGAGCAAGCGGCGGCGCTCGATGCGCTGGAGGATGTGCATCGGCAATTCGGCTGCGACTATGCGCGAATCACGCCGGATGAGGCGCGCGCGCTGGTGCCGGTGCTGAAGCCCGAAGCCTACGCCGCCGCGCTGGTCGATCACGGGTCGCTTAAGCTGGACACCAACGCGATGTTACAGGCCCACGTGGCCGATCTGCGCGCCCACGGTGGCGATCTGGTATGCGGCGCACGGGTCAACGCGATCACGCACGAAGGCGGTGGCTGGCGGGTCGCAACATCGGCGGGAGCCTTCACTGCGCCGCTGCTGATCAATGCAGCGGGCGCATGGACGGATGAGATCGCGCGGATGGCAGGCGTCACCCCCATCGGCATCGAGCCGCGCCGCCGCACGGTGATTTCCTTCGCCGCGCCCGAAGGCGTGGACGTGCGCGCTTGGCCCTTTACCAAGACTGTCGGCGAAGGCTTCTACCTGCTCCCCGAAGGCCGGGGACAATTGCTGGCGTCCTCGATGGATCAGACCCCCAGCGCCCCTTGCGACGCGGCGGCAGAAGAACTGGACATCGCCATCGCGGCTGACCGGGTGGAGCAGGCTACCACGCTTGCAATCAGGCGCATCAGCCATAGCTGGGCGGGCCTGCGCAGCTTTGCACCCGACGAATTGCCGGTGATCGGCCACGCAGCCGGCGCGCCGGGGTTTGTGTGGTGTGCCGGCCAAGGCGGGTTCGGCTTCCAGACCGCGCCCGCGCTGTCACGGATTGCGGCAAGCGCGGCGCTGGGCCTGCCCTTCCCCGAAGATTGCGCGGCGGCGGGCCTTGCTGCGGAATTGTTCAGCCCGGCGCGGTTGGGGGCATAACCGCTATTTAAACAGCACCAGTTCTTCCGCCATCGTCGGGTGGATAGCAACGGTCGCGTCGAAATCGGCCTTGGTCAGGCCCGCCTTCACCGCCACCGCCGCCGCCTGCATGATCTCTGGCGCTTCGGGGCCGATCATGTGCAGCCCCACGATCCGGTCGTTCGCGGCATCGACGATCATCTTGTAAAGGCTGCGTTCGTTGCGCCCCGACAAGACGTTTTTCATCGGGCG
Organism: Porphyrobacter sp. MBR-155; assembly: GCF_040547625.1. Lineage (NCBI taxonomy): Bacteria > Pseudomonadati > Pseudomonadota > Alphaproteobacteria > Sphingomonadales > Erythrobacteraceae > Porphyrobacter > Porphyrobacter sp. MBR-155. The sequence goes on along the minus strand of NZ_JBEPQB010000005.1, from coordinate 114,485 downwards.
GAAATCGGCATGATAGACCTTGATCGTGCCAAGAGTGTCGCGCGCTTCGCCTTCGGTCATGCCGACCGCAGCGATGGGCGGATGGCTGAACACCGCGCTGGGCACGCAGGAATGATCGACCGCGTAAGGTTCAACCCCGCCGAACACTGAATCCGCAAACGCCTGCCCTTCGCGGATGGCGACCGGGGTGAGCTGCACGCGGTCAGTCACATCGCCGACAGCATAGACATAATCGACATTGGTGCGGCTGAAAACGTCAACCACAATTTCGCCCCTGCGCCCGGTGGCAACGCCGATGTTGTCCAGCCCAAGGCCTTCGATATTGGGCACACGGCCCGTCGCCACCATCACCGCGTCAAACACCCGCGCATCCTGCCCGGTCAGCTTGACCAGCAGGCTGCCATCATCCTGCCTTTCGACAGATTCGAATTCTGTGTGGAAACAGAATTCGATCCCCTTGGTCAGCGAGATTTGCAGCAAGCGGTCGCGCACGCTTTCATCATAGCCCCGCAAAATCGTGTCCGAACGGTTGGCGATCGTCACCTTGCTGCCGAATGCGTTGAAGATTCCGGCAAATTCATTGGCGATATAGCCCCCGCCCACGATCAGGATGCGGCGCGGGATGGCGTCGAGATGGAACGCCTCGTTCGAGGTGATGACGTGCTCATTTCCGGGAAAGTCCGGAACCATCGGACGCGCGCCCGTGGCGATCAGGATATATTTGGCGGTGATGACCTTGCCGCTCGCCAGCGTGATCTGATGATCGCCGGTGATGGTCGCGCGTTCATCATAGACAGTGACATTGTGGTTGCTGAGCGTCTGGCCATACAGGCCTTCGAGGCGGCTGACGTCGGCTTGCACGCTGTCGCGCAGCTTGACCCAGTCAAAGCCTTTGCCCTCGATCGTCCAGCCGAATTGCTTGGCGTCTTCCAGATCCTCGGCAAAATGCGCGCCGTAGACGAGCATCTTCTTGGGAACGCAGCCGCGGATCACGCAAGTGCCGCCGACCCGGTATTCCTCGGCCACCGCGACCCGCGCGCCGTGCGCTGCAGCGACCCGGCTGGCGCGCACGCCGCCCGATCCTGCCCCGATGGTGAAGAGATCATAGTCAAATTCGTCGGCCATTGCGCTGCTCCCGTAGGTCACGGGCCGCATATGGCGAAGCGCGTCGATGGCGGCAACCATCGACGCGCAAAAAGCTGTAATTTCTTTTATTTAGAGCATCGTGCTGAAAAGTGGGAACCGGTTTTCAGCTTTTTACGATGCGACAACAAAGGATGGAGCGGGAAGGCCACGGCCCCCCACAGCAATCAGGCGTTGACCGAGCGCGGACGACCGCCCCCGCCGCCGCCGGGACGACCACGGCCACGGCCGCGATCACCGCCGCCTCCGCCATTGCCAGACGGACGCGCACCGCCGCCGGGATGACGGCGATCACCACCGCCGCCATTGCCGCCGGGACGGCCTGATCCCGTGGCCTGCTGCGGCTTGCGATCACCTTGCGGACGACGCTCCCCATCAGCGCGGCGTTCACCTTGCTGCGGGCGACGTTCGCCATCCGGGCGGCGTTCTCCCCGATTTTCACCATGAGGCTTGCGATCACCCTGCGGACGTTGGCCGAGCGGGCGCGGGTTGACGCGCTTCATCGGAACACGAGCGGCAGGCTTGGTCGGCCCTTCGCCTTCCACCACGGCGCGGAAATTATCCGGCAGCGGCAAGCGTTCCAGCTCTGCGCCGGTGACCTTGCGAATATCCTTGAGATAGGCGCGTTCATCCTCGGCACAAAAGGCAATCGCTATCCCGTCCTTGCCCGCGCGCGCGGTGCGCCCGATGCGGTGGACATATTGTTCGGCCACGTTGGGCAGTTCGTAGTTGATGACGTGCGAAACGTCCGGAATATCGATCCCGCGCGCGGCCACGTCAGTCGCGATCAGCACCGGCACGCGGCCCTTGCGGAATTCGTCGAGCGCGCGCTGGCGTTGCGGTTGCGATTTGTTGCCGTGGATCGCGTTGGCCTCGATCCCGCCTTGCTCCAACCGCTTCACCACCCGGTCCGCGCCGTGTTTGGTGCGGGCGAAGATCAGCACGCGTTCAATCGCGCCGGGAACGGTATGCCGCCCCTTGAGGATCATTTCGAGCAGGGACAGCTTTTCGTCCTGCTGCACCATGAACAGATATTGGTCGATGCGCTCGGCGGTGGTGCTCTGCGGCGTGACCGAAACCTGCACCGGATTGTTGCAGAACCCGCTCACCAGTTCCTTGATCGCCTTGGGCATGGTCGCGCTGAAAAACAGCGTCTGGCGATCCTTGGGGGTGATGTCGCGGATCTTGCGCAGTGCGTGGATGAAGCCGAGGTCGAGCATCTGATCCGCTTCGTCGAGCACCAGCACTTCGATCCCATTGAGGTTCAGCGCTTTCTGATCGATCAGATCGAGCAAGCGGCCCGGCGTGGCAACGAGGATATCGGTGCCGCGATGCAGCTTGTTACGATCCTTGCCGACGGACGTGCCGCCGACGATGCATTGCACCTTGAGGCCGGCGAGCGCGCCGTAATCCTTGGCGCTATCGGCGATCTGCACCGCCAATTCGCGGGTCGGTGCCAGCACCAGCATCCGGCAGGATTTGAACGGGATCTGCTTGTCGGATTCGCGCAGCCGGTCAATGCTGGGGAGCATGAACGCGGCCGTCTTGCCGGTGCCGGTCTGGGCAATGCCGAGCAGATCGCGGCCCTTGAGAACGGCCGGAATGGCCTGTTCCTGGATTGGGGTGGGGGTAGTATAGCCCTTCATATCAAGGGCCTGGAGCACGGGCTGCGACAGCCCGAGTTCAGCAAAAGTCGTCATGTAGATAAAACTCGCAAATAATCTGCGGCGCGCGAAACCCATAGCGGGCGCGCGGCGCGGGGGTTGAAACCGCCCGCGTGAAAAGGGAAGTCTTGGGTAGAACCGAGGCGCGGCCGGGGCGGATGCTTTTAGTTTTCCGCCGCTTCACGCATGGCTAGCGCGCTTCGATGGGGGCCATGTGGGCGCGGAGCCTCGGAAAGTCAAGCAGTTCCCGCGCTACCCCAACCCCGCCGCCGCCATCAGTGCCTTCGTCGAGGGATCAAACTCGCCCTCTCCGCTGTCGATCTGTTTGGCGATGGCCTTGCCCAGTTCCACCCCGAACTGGTCGAAGGGGTTGATCCCCATCAGCACCGCGCTCGCAAAGGTGCGGTGTTCGTGGAATGCGATCAGTGCGCCCAGTGCCGCCGCGTCGCAATCGTCGAGCAGAAAGGTGGTGGAGGGCCGATCACCCGAATAGGCGCGCGCCGGATCGTCTGACGGCTTGCCCGCCATCAGCGCCGCGCCTTGGGCAAGGCAGTTCATCAACAGCGTGCGGTGATGCGCCGGGTCCAGTTCATCCCCCGGCGCGATGCTGGCGATGAAATCGACCGGGATCAGGTGCGTGCCCTGATGCAGCAGTTGGAACACGGCATGCTGCGCGTCGGTGCCCACCCCGCCCCATGTCACCGGCGCGGTCGGCCCGTCCACGGGGGTGCCATCCACGGTCACGCTTTTGCCGTTGGATTCCATCTCCAGCTGCTGAAGATAGTCGGGCAGCAGCGCGAGGCGTTCATCATAGGCGAACACCGCGCGGGTCTGGCAGCCCTTTAACCGGGTGTAGAACTGATCCACAAACGCCGCGAGCAACGGGGCATTGGCGCGGCCTTCGGTGTTGCGGAAGTGATCGTCGACCGCCTTCGCGCCGGCCAGCATCGCGCGGAATTCATCCATCCCCACCGCCAGCGCAATCGGGAACCCGATCGACGAAAACAGCGAATAGCGCCCACCCACGCTTTCGGGGAACGGCAGCACGCGGGTTTCATCGACGCCCCATTCCACCGCCTTTTCGGGCGCAGCGGTCAGCGCGATCACCCGCCCGCCGGGGTCTTCCACACCGTTATCCGCCAACCACTTCAGCGCGCTGTTCGCATTGGTCAGCGTTTCGATGGTGGTAAAGGTTTTGGACGCGAGCGCGATCAGCGTCGTTTCGGGGTCGCAGGCAGCAAACGCCTGTTCCAGCGCGAGGCCATCAATGTTCGACACCACATGGACATCGACCAGCGCCAGATCGCGGGTCAGCGCGTCAATCGCCAGCGCCGGGCCGAGCGCCGATCCGCCGATGCCAACCGCGATGCAGTGGCGAATTTCGCCCAGCGCACCTTCATGGATCGCCTCAACCAGCATCCCCATGCGCGCGAGCAGCGCTTCGGCTTCTTCGACCTGCGCAGGCGTGCCGCTGCCGCGCAGCGCGCCGTGGGTCGCGGCGCGGCCTTCGGTGACATTGACGATCCCGCCATCGAAGAGCGCATCGCGCGCAGCCGCAAACCCGCGCGCCTCGGCCAAAGCCTCAAACGCGGTCAGCGCGGCATCATCCAGATGGGTTTTGGAAAAATCGATCCTCATGCCCGTTTCCGCCGCGCTGCCGGGCGCGATTGGCCAGCTGATTTGCTGGGTCAAGGCTGCGGGCCGCGCCGGATCAGCGGCGAACAATTGGCCGAGCGTGCGCGGTTCCAGCGAACGCAGCCGCGACCAGGCCTCGCCCACTGCTGGCTTGCCGTTTGCTTCGCCCGATCCGTTCATCACTGTTCTCCTTTGCGCAGGTGTGCGGAGCCGAGTAAGGGCATGGGCGATGGATGTTAAGACCCAATCTCTCGGCAATGTGTTGCCCGATAATGCCGACGCGGCGGCGCCTGCGCGCGATAGCTGGGGCAGTTTCGTCTGGTTCCTGGCCAAACTGCTGCTGGTGGTGCTGGTGTTTCGCACCCTGGTGTTCTCGCCGTTTTCGATCCCGTCGGAAAGCATGCTGCCCCGCCTGATGAACGGCGATTACTTGCTGGCGGCCAAGTGGCCCTATGGTATTTCGCGCCATTCGTTGCCCTTTGATCTGCCACTGCCCGATGGCCGCCTGTTCGCCAGCACGCCCGAACGCGGCGATGTGGTGATCTTCAAACACCCGGTCGACGGACGTGATTATATCAAGCGGGTGATCGGCCTGCCGGGTGATGCGGTGCGCATGGTGGGCGGGCAGGTGGTGCTGAACGGCACACCGATACCGCACGAACCTATGGCTGATGCGCTGATTGCCGAATCGCCCAATACCGGGTGCGCATGGGGCCGCGCGCCTGTGCAGTTGGATGATGGCAGCGCGGCCTGCCGCTACGCCCGTTTCCGTGAGACTTTGCCGGGCGGCAAAAGCTACGAAGTGCTCGATTTCGGGATGACCCCGGCTGATGCGCTTGCCCCCGTCACAGTCCCGGCGGGCGCGCTGTTCGTGATGGGCGACAATCGTGACAATTCGCGCGACAGCCGCTTTCCGGCAGCCGCAGGCGATGCGGTGGGATTTGTTCCGCAAGACCTGCTGGTGGGCCGCGCCAGCATCATCGTGTGGTCGACCGATGGCAGCGCCGATTGGGCAAATCCGTGGACCTGGTTCACCGCCGCACGCTGGCACCGGATCGGAGACGCACTGTGAGCGCGCTTGACCCGGCGACGCGTGAATGGCTCGAAGCACAAGGCTTTGCCGTGACGGATGAGGCCGCCTGGATCGAGGCGCTGACCCACGGCAGCTTCAACGGATCGGGCGGCGCGGCGGCGGTAACTTCCAAAGATTACCAGCGGCTTGAATTTCTGGGCGACCGGGTGCTTGGCCTGTCGGTGGCGAGCTGGCTATTCCGCGCGGGCGACGCGCCCGAAGGCAAGCTGTCACAGCGGCTCAACGCGCTGGTCAGCGGCGCCACTTGCGCACGGATTGCCCGCGCCATCGGCCTGCCCGCGCATATCCGGTTGGGCAAGCAAGCGCGCGATGATGGCGGGGCGGATAGCGACAAGATCCTTGGCGATGTGATGGAGGCGCTGATCGGCGCGTGTTTTGTCCAGCACGGGTTCGATACCGCGAAGGCGGTCATCTACCGCCTGTGGGCGAGCGAGTTGGAAGGCGACTTGGGCAGGTCGAAACATCCCAAAAGCGCGCTGCAGGAATGGGCCGCAGGCAACCGCCGCGCCACCCCCGTTTACGAAGTGGTGGGGCGCAGCGGGCCTGACCACGCGGCGCGATTTACCGTGCGGGTCAGCGTCCGCAATGTCGGTGAGGCCGAGGCCACCGCCACCAACAAGGGCGAGGCTGAAAAGCTGGCCGCGAAGGCTTTTCTGGAGCAATTCGGTTGAATGATTTAGTGAATTTGCCACATCGAAACCGACAGGTTTCGCAAGGCCAAGCGGCCGCCCGCAGCCGCTTTGGAGCGAAGCGGAAAATCAGCGGCGAGGAAGTCATGAAATGACCAAACAAAAATGTGGCATGATCGCCGTGATTGGCGCGCCCAATGCGGGCAAATCAACTTTGGTGAACCAGCTTGTCGGCCAGAAGGTCGCCATCACCAGTGCCAAGGCGCAGACCACCCGCGCGCGGATGCTGGGGATTGCCTTGCACGAACTGGCAGGCACGCGGGTGCAGATGATTCTGGTCGACACCCCCGGCATCTTTGCCCCGCGCCGCCGGTTAGACCGCGCGATGGTAAGCGCCGCGTGGGAAGGTGCCGAGGCGGCGGACGCGGTGCTGCTGTTGGTCGATCCGATCAAGCAACGCCGCCACGAATTGGAGCCGCTGCTGGAGGCGTTGGCGAACCGCCCTGAACGCAAGATTCTGGTGCTCAACAAAGTCGACCGCGCCAAGAAAGAACCCCTGCTGGCGCTGGCGCAGGAACTGGCGGGCAAGGTCGATTTTGCCGAAATCTATTTCGTTTCCGCGCTGAATGGGGACGGCGTGCCCGAGTTGAAAGACGCGCTGGCGGGCATGATGCCCGAGGCTGAATGGATGTATCCCGAAGATCAGGTGTCAGACGCTTCAGAACGCCTGCTCGCCGCCGAAATCACCCGCGAACAGCTTTACCAACAGCTCCACGAAGAACTGCCCTATGACAGCGCAGTGCGGCCCGAAAGTTACACGGTGCGCAAAGACGGCAGCATCGAAATCCACCAGCAGATCGTGGTCGCCCGCGAAACCCAGCGCGCCATCGTGCTCGGCAAAGGCGGCGCGCGGATCAAGGCCATCGGCGAAGCGGCGCGCAAGGAATTGTGCGAGGTGCTGGGAGTAAAAGTGCACCTGTTCCTCCACGTCAAACAGTCGGAAAACTGGGCCGAGGACAAGGAGATTTTCGAGGAAATGGGGCTGGATTGGGTGCGGTGATGGGGTCGTGACTATGCCGAACCAGAGCCAAAACTCATTGGAGCGCTACATCCGAAAGACATCGGTTTACTTCATCCGTAGCGCATACGCGGTCGAGGTTACGCCTTGGACCACGAAAACCGATGTGGAAGCAGCCCTTTTTTTGCGGGGTGTGATTGTTTCAGCGCACGCGAGTATCGAAACACGCCTTGCTGAAGCCTGTGACCGCTTTGCTCAGTTTGAGACGGCTCAAGAGACCGTCAAAATCCCCTATTCCTTGAAAGACAAAATAAGCTACCTTCAACGCTTCTTTCGCCAACCACCTTTCGATAGCCATAAAATGACGGCTGAACGTTTCTTTCAAAGAGTTTTATCGGGAGCAGAGCTTCGGCATCAGATTGCCCACGCTAGAATGGAAGTCACAGATATCAGGTGGGGAGTGGATTTTTACGACTTCGTCACCCCCAAGAAGATGCCAACCGAATGCCGGCACTTGCGTCTATCTGTTGATGTGCTTGAAAAGGAAGCTTGGAGAGCAGCCCGCTTAAGCCGAATTTGTCAAATGCTATTGGGGCACTTGGACAGTCTTGATATTCTACCACCCTTCATTCCAGACGACTTCAACCGTCGATCAAAGGCTGCGTTCGAGCAGTCGATGCAGTGAAAAGCGTCGAAATAATCACCCCCGCCCCAGCTTCTCCATCCCTACTTCGTCATCGCGAGGCCCGCAGGGCCGTGGCGATCCATTAATCGAGGCGTACATTCAGCGGCCAAATTGCCACGGATCGCCGCATCCCCCGGCCCAAGTCCGCCGACCGCGTCTCCGGCGTAAAGCCTGTCCTCAAAGCCAGCCGCCATCGCGGAGCATTCAAACGGTCACACCCGCATCGGCATCAGCACATAGAGCGCCGGGCTTGCCTCGTTTTCGCGGATCAGCGTCGGCGCGCCTGCGTCGGCCAGATGCAGTTCGACCGTGTCGGCATCGATCTGGCCAAGGATGTCCTTGAGGTAATTGGCGTTAAAGCCGATCTCCAACGCTTCGGCGCGGTATTCTGCTGCCAGTTCCTCAGCCGCGGTGCCGTTATCGGGCGATGTCACCGACAGCGTGACGCGGTCCTGATCCAGCCCGATCTTGACCGCGCGGGTTTTCTCCGTCGCGATGGTCGCCACGCGGTCAACACCGGCGAAAAACAGTTTCGGATCGACTTTGAGCAGCTTGTCATTGCCGGTCGGGATCACGCGGCTGTAATCGGGGAAGGTGCCGTCGATCAGCTTGCTGGTCAGCACCACCCCGCCTTCACCGCCCATGGTGAAGCGAATCTTGCTGGCCGACAGGTCGATCAACACGTTACCATCGAGCGCTTCTTCGAGCAGCTTGCGCAGTTCGCCCACGGCTTTGCGCGGCACGATCACATCGGGCATCCCGGCGGCGCCTTCGGGCCGCGCCAAGGTGAACCGCGCGAGCCGGTGGCCATCGGTGGCGGCGGCTTTCAGCAGCGGTTCGTTTTCATCGGTCACGTGCAGGAAAATGCCGTTGAGGTAATAGCGCGTTTCCTCGGTCGAAATCGCGAAGCGGGTGCGGTCGATCAATTCAGCCAGCACGCGCGCGGGCAGTTCAAAACTGGTCGGCAGGTCGCCTTCGACGATCACCGGGAAATCATCGCGCGGCAGAGTCGGCAGTTTGAAGTTCGAACGGCCCGCCTTGACCTCAAGCCGGTTGTCGCTGGTGGTCAGGCTGACCTGACTGCCTTCGGGCAGTTTGCGCGCAATATCGAACAGCAGATGCGCCGACACGGTAATCGCGCCTGCCTGTTCGACCGACGAAGCCGACATTGATTCGACCACCTGCAGATCAAGATCGGTCGCCATTACGCGAACATTGCCGCCGTCGCTGGCGTCGATCAGCACGTTCGACAGGATCGGAATGGTGTTGCGCCGTTCAACCACCGACTGCACGTGGGAGAGGCACCGCAGCAGGGTCGCGCGTTCAATCGTGGCCTTCATCGCTTGTCCCTATCGTTCCCTTGTGTGGCAGAAGGACGAAGGAATCGCCCTCAAGCGCCAGAAAGTGCGTAAAACCTTAGCGCCGCTGACAATACGGGCAAGTTGGCGGCTTTGCGAGGGGCGTTTCCGCTGGGGATAAGGGGCCAAAACACCGCCCGCTGATCAGCCCAGCATCGCCATCCCGCCGTTTACGTGCAGCGTTTCACCCGTGACATAGGAGGATTCGCGGCTGGCAAGAAACGCAACCGCAGCGCCGATCTCGCTGCCTTCACCCATGCGGCCCATCGGAATGCGGCCATTGATCGCGGCCTGTTGTTTTTCATCGAGCGCTGAGGTCATCGCGGTGCGGATGAAGCCGGGGGCGACGCAGTTGGCGGTGATCCCGCGGCTGGCGACTTCCTGCGCAAACGCCTTGGTCATGCCGGTCAGGCCAGCCTTGGCCGCGCAATAGTTCATCTGGCCCGGATTGCCGGTCGCGCCGACCACGCTGGTGATGTTGATGATCCGCCCGAACCGCGCCTTCATCATCGGCTTGGCCGCGGCGCGCATCAGGCGGAACGCGGCTTCTAGGTTGATGCGGATCACCTGATCCCATTCATCATCCTTCATCCGCATCCCCAGATTATCACGCGTGATCCCGGCGTTGTTGACGAGGATGTCCATCGTGCCGAGCGTATCGAGCATCGCCGGGATCAGTTCTTCGACCTGAGTAGCGTTCCCCAGATCGCAGGTAATCTCGACATGGCCATCGTGATCGTGATGCGGATAGGATTCGTTGAGTTCATCGCGAAACGCCCGCAGTTTGGCCGCGTTTGATCCCGACAGCGCAAGCCGCGCGCCCTGGCTGGCGAGCGCGTGGGCGATCGACGATCCGATCCCGCCGCTCGCACCAGTGACCAGCGCATTCATGCCCTTGAGTGAAAACATCACACCAATTCCTTCGCAAACGCTTCAATATCCTGCATCGTCACCAAGCTTGCAACCTGCGCTTCGCGGTCGATCCGGCCAACCATCGGGCCGAGCACCTTCCCGCCCAGTTCGACGAAGCTTTCCACCCCATCGGCGCGCATGGCAAGCACGCTTTCGCGCCAGCGCACCCGGCCAGTGACCTGTTCGATCAGCAATCCGAGTTCTACTTCGGGATCGGTGACGCGCGCGGCGGTGACGTTGGCATAGAGCGGCAGGGTGAAGGCCGCGGGCGGGGTTTGGGCCAGGGCCTCAGCCATGCGTTCGGCGGCGGGTTGCATCAGCGCGCAGTGGAACGGCGCGGACACCGGCAGCAGGATGCCGCGCTTGATCCCGAACTCCTTGACCAGCGCGACGGCGCGCTCAATCGCCGCGGTGTGGCCGGAAATCACCACCTGCGAAGGATCATTGTCGTTCGCTACCTCACAAACGCTGATTGCGCCTCCCGCGTGGGGCCCCTGCGCCGCGGCCTCAGCCAGCGCCTTGGCCTGATCAATATCCGCCCCCAGCAGCGCCGCCATTGTTCCTTCGCCCACCGGCACGGCGGATTGCATCGCCAGCCCGCGCAGTTTGAGCAGCCGTGCGGTGTCGGAGAGGCTGAACGCACCAACCGCACACAGGGCGGTGTATTCGCCCAGCGAATGGCCCGCGACGCAGGCGCCGTGTTCGGTCAGTTGCACACCGAAATCGCGTTCCAGCACCCGCAATGTCGCCATCGCGTTGGCCATGATCGCAGGCTGCGCATTTTCGGTGAGGGTCAGGTCGGCTTCCGGCCCTTCGCGCATCAGTGCTGAAAGCTTTTGCGACAACGCCTCGTCCACCTCGCCAAACACCTCGCGCGCGGCCGCGCTTGCGTTGGCGAGATCTGCCCCCATGCCGATTTTCTGGCTGCCTTGACCCGGAAAAATAAACGCGCGCATCATGTGATCCTGTGCTGGTTTTTGGCCCCATTCTTGGTTTGGGGCGCGCGGTTAAGTCCGCGCGGGCGGGCTGGCAAGTCCGAAGGGCACAACCCTGTTGGCAGAATTGTGCCCGATCAACGCGCGCCCCAGATAGGGAATGCCCGCGCGCGAACACCAGAAACGGGCGATATCTTCTTCGTTCTGGCCGAATTCGACATAGTTTTCGGGCACGTCGGTGATCGCGCCCAACCGCAGCCCGGCAAGCCGGGGAAGCGTTCCGGCGAGATGAAAAAACATCCGGTCGATCGCGTAAAGGTGTTCGGACACCTCCTCAACCATCACCACATGGCCGGTCAGGTCAGGCATCAACGGCGTGCCCGCCAGCATTGCCAGCGTGATGAGATTGAACGCGGCAGCAGGCGTGGTGCCATCCAGGCTCGGTTCAATCCCGCTGGTATCCCCGCCGAGCCAGTCCAGCACCCGCCGGATCGCCGCGCGCCCACCTTCCGAACGCGCGCTGACCGGCATCGAGCCATGGACGCTCTGCCCGATTCCGGCGCGGTAGAGCGCCGCCAGCAGGTATCCGCAATCGGAAAAGCCGACATAAGTCTTGGCCCGCGCGGATGCGTTCATCTGTGCAACCGCAGCTTCGGCAATGCGGTTTGAACCGTAACCGCCCTTGGCAAACCATACGACATCGAACGCCGGATCATTGGCGCATTCGAGCAGCGCGGTCAGTCGCCGCAGATCATCCCCGGCAAAATGCCCGGCCCGTTCAAAAGACTGATCGTGAAACGTCACGCGGTGCGAGGGATATTCCGCCGCCACCAGCGCCAAGAGCGCATCGCGGTGCTCATGGGTGATCGGGGTCGCAGGCGCACAGATCGCGATATTCGTCATGCGCGGCAACCTATGGCGCTTGTCAGTGATGGCGCAAGTCAATAACCACGCCTGCTATGGATAACGGGATCGAGCCAGGGACGCAGCCGGAGCGCCCGCTATTCTTTTGCGGCATTGGCGGATCGGGGATGCTGCCGCTGGCGCAGATTGCGCGCGGGCTTGGCTATCGGGTCGCCGGATCGGATCGCAGCCGCGATCAGGGCCGCACGCCTGAAAAATTCGCATGGCTGGACGCCAATGATTTCGCGCTGTTTCCGCAGGATGGCAGCGGCATTACCTCCTCAGATCAAGTGTTGATCGCGTCAGCCGCGATTGAGGACAGCGTGCCCGAAGTCGCCCGCGCGCGCGAACTTGGCTGCGCACGATTGAGCCGGGCGGAGCTGCTATCGCAGTTGTTCAACCGCGCCGCGTGCTCGATTGCGGTTGGCGGCACCTCGGGCAAATCGACCGTCACCGGGATGATCGCGTGGATCATGCACCACGCCGGACGCGATCCCACGGTGATGAACGGCGCGGTGATGAAAAACTTCATTACGCCTGCCGATACCTATGCCAGCGCAAAAATCGGGCAAGCCGATATGTTCGTGAGCGAGGTCGATGAAAGCGATGGATCGATTGCGCTTTACCGCCCAACCATCGGCGTGCTGCTGAATGTCAGCCTCGACCACAAGAGTATCGAGGAACTGCGCGTTCTGTTCGGGGATTATATCGCCGCATCGCAAACAGCGGTAATCAATCTCGACAGTCCCGAGGCTGCTGCGCTTGCGGCGCGCGCGCGCTCCGCAGTTACCTTTGGCATCACCGCGTCCGGTGCCGACATTACCGTGGAGCCGGATTCGATCGAACAGGGCGCATTCGGCATTCGCGCAGTCGTGATCGACAACCGCAAGCGCGAGGTGCTCCCGCTGATCCTGCCGATGCCGGGCCTGCACAATCTTTCGAACGCGCTGGCAGCGATTGCCACGGCGAGCGCCGCCGGGATCGGCGTTTCCCAGGCCGCCTTTGCCTTGCGCAGTTTTGCAGGATTGGCGCGGCGATTCGATGTGACCGGCACCAGTGCGCAGGGCATCACGGTGATCGATGATTTCGGCCATAATCCGGAAAAATGCGCGGCCACCTTGCGCACGCTGAAGGCGACGCCCGGACGGGTGATCGCGTTTTTCCAGCCGCATGGCTATGGCCCGCTGCGCCAGATGGGGGCGGAACTGGCGCAGACCTTCGCCCGCGAATTGGGCGCGGATGACCTCACGATCCTGTGTGATCCGGTCTATTTCGGCGGGACGGTTGATCGCAGTGAAGGCAGTGAACGGATCGTCCAACTGATCGCGCAGGCCGGCGGTAAAGCCGAACACATCCCGGCGCGCGAAGATTGCGCGCAACGCATCATCGCCATTGCCCAGCCCGGCGACCGGATCGTGGTGATGGGCGCGCGCGATGATACGCTGACCCAGTTCGCCCAATCAATCCTCGCCCGCTTGCCATGACGCTTTATCGAAATGCGGTGCGCCACGCATGGCGGATGATTGCGGCGTTGGTGATTGCGGTGCTGTTGGTGGTGGGGGTTGACCGGTTTTACGGCCATTCCACCATCGCCTTTGCAGCGGCGATCATGCTGCTGTTGATCGCCAATGCCCCGATGCTGCGGTTTAACTGCCCGCAATGCGGCAAGAACGCGTTCTTCCGGGGAATCCTGGTTGTCCTGTGGCCCAATCGGAACTGCACCCGCTGCGGGCATGATCTGGATACTTAACCGACCGGCCGAAACCACGGGTTCCGGCACCATCACAAAGGCTATTTTTCGAGCGTCAGGCGCCCTTCCCCCTCCCGCGCGATCGCCCGCTGGTATGCGGGGCGCGCGGTCAACCGGGCGCGGTAATCCTTGAGGCTTTGCGGCACGCCATCATCCAGCCCCACGCTTTCAGCCAAAACCAGCGCATAGCCGACGCAGATATCGGCCACGGTAAAGCGATCAGCGCACAGGAATTCGCGGGCTTGAAGCCGCTGTTCAACCTTCACCAACCGCTTGTGGAACCACTTGGCATAGGCGTGCCCAGCCTCGGCCCAGCCCTTGTCCTTCTCGAAGATGGCAAACCGCATATAGACCGTCTGCGGAAAGGTGATCGTGGCATCGGCGTGGTATGTGTAATCGCAATATTCGCCGTAATCGCGTTCCCCCGGCGCGATGGCCAGCGGGGTGTAACCATCGCGGGTGGCAAGGTAATGCGCGATGGCGCAGCTTTCGGTCATCCGCGTGTCGCCATCCACCAGCAGCGGCACGGTGCCCAGCGGGTTCAGTTCCAGAAACTCTGGCGCCAGATAGCGCGGCGGAAACGGCAGGATGTTGAGGTCGATATCGACACCCGCTTCCTCTGCGGCCCATGTCGCGCGCAGGCCGCGTGACCGGGCGCAGGTGTAAAGGGTTGGCTTTGTCATAAGTGCAGACCTAATGCCCCTCACCAGCGCCGACACCCAGCACTTTGTGCAGGATAAAGGCAATCGCTGCGCCCAACACCAGCCCGATCGCCGCCGACAGCGCGGCATAGGTCAGCCAGCCTGCCACCCCGCCCAGCGCCCCGGCAGCAGCGGCCACAGCGCCCTCTGCCCCGTGGATAATGTCATAAATCGCATGGAAGCCCACTTCGTGGGTGCCGTGGACGATGATCCCGCCGCCAACCCACAACATCGCCGCCGTGCCCACCACCGACAGCGTGGTCAGCAGCCGGGGCACGAACCGCAGCAGGAAATGGCCGATGGACTGCTTCCAGCCATCCACCTGTCTGGTCAGGTGCAAGCCGATGTCGTCGATCTTCACGATCACCGCCACAGCGCCGTAAACCGCGACGGTCACGACGATGGCGACAAGCGCCAATGCCAGCCCGCGTTCCCACCACACGTCAAGGTCAATCGCCGCGAGCGTGATTGCCATGATTTCCGCCGACAGGATGAAATCGGTGCGGATCGCGCCGCCCACCCGCTCGTTTTCGAACGCCACCGGATCGGTGATTTCGTCCTCAAGCGTTACCCCGTGTTTGGCCTGCCCCAGCTTTTCCAGCACTTTTTCAGCGCCTTCGTAACACAGGAACGCCCCGCCGATCATCAACAGCCAGATGATCGCTCCCGACAGAAACTCCGACAGGATCAACGCGCCCGGCAGCAGGAACAACAGCTTGTTTTTCAGGCTGCCCTTGGTGATTTTCCAGATGATCGGCAATTCACGCGCCGGTGAAAGCCCGGTGACGTAACCCGGCGTGACCGCCGCATCATCGATGACAACGCCTGCGGTCTTGGTGCCAGCCTTGCCCGCAGCAACGCCGATATCGTCAATTGAGGCCGATGCCGCCTTGGCGATCACCGAAATATCATCCAGCAGCGCAACCAGTCCTGTAGGCACGTTCCATCCCCCTCAACGCGAATCGCGTTATCCAAACCCTGCGCCTGCCCGTCCGCTTCATCGCCGACAAGTCTTGCAATCACCAACGAAAGCTGTAAGGGGCCGCGCTTCGCATGGGAACCGCCCAGCGATGTATCGAAGAAAGCCGGAGGGGCCCCGTTCAGTCGGAACGGATCAGCCAGCGATCGGCAGGGAAGTGAAAGGACGCGAGATGGCTCTTTACGAGCACGTCTTTCTCGCACGTCAGGATCTGAGCCAGGCTCAGGTTGACGCGCTGGCAGCGCAAGCTACCGAAATCATCGAAGCCAACAGCGGCAAGGTCACCAAGACCGAAACCTGGGGCCTCAAATCGCTCGCCTACAAGATCGAGCGTAACCGCAAGGCGCATTTCGTGTTGCTCAACATCGATGCCCCCGGCTCGGTGGTTGCAGAGCTTGAACGCCAGACCCGTATCAACGAAGACATCATCCGCTACATGACCATCCGCGTGGACACCCACGAGGAAGGCCCCTCGGTAATGATGCGCAAGAACGACCGCGAGCGTAAGCGCCGCGAAACCCGTGAGGAGCGCGACTGATGGCCCGCCCGTTTTTCCGCCGCCGCAAATCCTGCCCGTTCGCGGCCAAGGATGCCCCCCAGATCGATTACAAGGACGTGCGCCTGTTGCAGGGCTTCATGTCCGAACGTGGCAAGATCGTGCCATCGCGCATCACCGCCGTTTCCGCCAAGAAGCAGCGCGAGCTCGCCCAGGCGATCAAGCGCGCGCGCCAGATCGGGCTGCTGCCCTTCATCGTGAAGTAAGAGGAGAAAGAACATGGATATCATTCTCCTCGAACGGATCGAGAAGCTTGGGTCGATTGGCGACGTTGTCAGCGTGAAGGACGGCTACGCCCGCAACTTCCTGCTCCCGCAGAAAAAAGCGCTGCGTGCCAACGACGCCAACCGCAAGGTGTTCGAAGCCAACCGTGATCGGCTTGAAACCGAAAACGCCGAACGTCGCGCCGGTGCTGAAAAGCAGGGTGAAGCCGTGGCAGGCGCAGAAGTGGTGCTGATCCGCGCCGCATCGAATGCGGGCCAGCTGTATGGCTCGGTCAGCGTGCGCGACATCGTTGCCGGCCTTGCCGATCAGGGTCACACCGTTGACAAGCGCATGGTCATCCTTGGCGCGCCGATCAAGAATATCGGTATGCACAATGTCACCATTGCCCTTCACCCCGAAGTGCGCGTGACGGTGAAGGCCAATGTTGCGCGGTCGGACGACGAAGCCAAGCTGCAGAGCGAAGGCGTGGACGTTCTGGCGCAGATGTTCGAAGACGAACAGCGCGAGATCGAAGAACAGGCCGATGCCACCCGCATCGACACCAGCCTCGAACCGGGTGAAATCCCCGCCGAATTGCTGGAAGAACGTGACGGCGACGACGCCTGATTGCTGGCGGCCTCAAGGCCACCACACATCACGCCACACATAACAAGGGCGCGGGGATCGGATCGATCCTCGCGCCCTTTTTGTAAACGGGGTTGGCCCGCGTCCAGCCTGACTTTGAACTTTCCCTTCAAGGAGCTATGCTGCTGCCATGATCGATATTCCCAGCATTCTCGCCCAGCTGCAGCAGCATTATGACCAATCCGTGCGCACCTTGCGCGACGATGTGATCGCCTTTGGCCGGGCAGGCACGATTCCGCCGCAGCGCAAGCGTGAGGATGGCAGCTATTCCTATCCGCAGATCACCTTGCGCTATGCCGGAATTGGCGCCCCGGTTGATCGCAGCCGGGCGTTTGGGCGGCTGGAAATGCCGGGCACCTACGCGACCACCATCACCCGGCCCGATCTGTTCGCCGGATACCTCACCGAACAGCTGCAACTGATCGCCAGCGAATACGAAATCGAAGTTTCGGTGGGCCGTTCGCGGCAGGAAATCCCGTTCCCCTACGTGCTTGATGGAGAGGCGGGTGCGGCGATGGTCGGCATTTCCGCGCAGGACATTGCGAAACACTTTCCCTCGACCGATCTTGCGCTGATCGGCGATGAGCTTGCCGACGGGATCGAGCTTGACGACGCGCGCGACATGCCGCTGTCGCTGTTCGATGGCCTGCGGACAGATTACTCGCTCGCACGGCTCAAGCACTATACCGGCAGCGAAGTCAGCGATTTTCAGGACTTTATCCTGTTCACCAACTATCACCGCTATGTCGATGAATTCGTGAACTGGGGCGCGCAGCAGATCGGCACGGATGGCTATGTCGCGCTGACCGGGGCAGCCGGGCTCGATATCCGCGAACCCGCTGCGAACGCGCAGGATCAACTCAACGACACCGCGTGGCGCCGCCACCAGATGCCCGCCTATCACCTGATCCGTGAGGATGGGCGCGGGATTACGCTGGTCAATATCGGCGTCGGCCCATCCAACGCCAAGACGATCTGCGATCACCTCGCGGTGCTGCGTCCGCATGCGTGGCTGATGATCGGCCACTGCGGGGGCTTGCGCTCCACCCAGAAGATCGGCGATTTCGTGCTCGCCCACGCCTATTTGCGCGATGATCACGTGCTCGATTCGGTGTTGCCACCCGAAATCCCGATCCCGCCGATTGCCGAAGTGCAACAGGCCTTGGCCGGGGCGGCAGAGGCGGTTTCTGGCACGCAGGGGGCCAATCTCAAACAACGGCTGCGCACCGGCACGGTGGTGACGACCGATGATCGCAACTGGGAATTGCTCTATTCCAGCAGCGCCAAACGTTTTTCGCAAAGCCGCGCGATCGCCATCGAAATGGAAAGCGCCACCATCGCCGCGCAGGGTTATCGCTTCCGGGTGCCCTACGGCACGCTGCTATGCGTCAGCGACAAGCCGCTGCATGGCGAAATCAAGCTGCCGGGGCAGGCCAACCAGTTCTACGAAGAAGCCATCGCCGCGCACCTGCAAATGGGCATCGTGGCGTGCAAACGCCTGCGCGACGAAGGCGACCGGCTGCATTCACGCAAATTGCGGGCGTTTAACGAGCCGCCGTTTCGGTGAGTATGGTCAGGCGACCGCCGTTGCCTCCAACTCGATCATAATCGCGGGGTCATACAACCGCGCCACTCCTAATAGAGTGCAGGCAATCTGCGCACCTGCCTCTATGTGCAACGCAGTCGTCTGCTCCGCAGTCGCCATGAAGGCATCAACATCGGTGGTGTAGATATTCATCCGCACAAGATTGGCCGGAGTCATACCCGCCGCGTCAAGCGCATCCACGAGGCAGGCCCACGCTGCCTTGTATTGCGCCACGATATCGCCCGGATGCAGCGCCGCGCCGTCCGCGTCCGAAGCGGTCTGCCCGGAGAAATAGACCGTGCGGCTGGCCCCGCTGACCTCTACCGCATGGTTCAACCCAAAGTGCTGAAGCCACGGCGTCGGATTGTGAGTTTTGATCTGCATTTTTCTGTCCCCTCCCTGTCAAATATCATGCCAGACCTAACCCGTCCCCTTGGTCTTGGTCTGCCCATCCTTGGCATTGGCCGCGATGAAATCCACAATCATCCCGGCGATATCCTTGCCGGTCGCGCTTTCGATGCCTTCCAGACCGGGCGACGAGTTCACCTCCATGATCACCGGGCCGTGATTGCTGCGCAGCATATCGACCCCGCACACGTTCAGTCCCATCCGCTTGGCCGCGCGCACTGCGGTTGAGCGTTCTTCGGGGGTGATCTTGATCACATCCGCGCTGCCGCCGCGGTGGAGGTTTGAGCGGAAATCATCGGGCGCGCCGGTGCGCTTCATCGCGGCGACCACCTTGCCCCCCACCACCAGCGCGCGGATATCGGTGCCGCCCGCTTCCTTGATGAATTCCTGCACCAGAATGTTGACGTTGGCCCCGCGAAACGCCTCGATCACCGATTTGGCGCTGCTCATCGTTTCGGCCAGCACCACGCCGATGCCTTGGGTGCCTTCGATCAGCTTGATCACCACCGGCGGGCCTTTGACCGCGCGAATGATCTCCTCTGCCTGCTTGGGGTCGTTCGCATAGGCCGTCAGCGGCAGGCCCAGCCCATGCTTGGCGAGAATCTGCAAAGACCGCAGCTTGTCGCGGCTGCGGCCAATCGCGACGCTTTCGTTCAAAGACCAGCTTCCGCGCATTTCAAACTGCCGCAGAATCGCGAGGCCATAATTGGTGATTGATGCCCCGATGCGCGGGATCACCGCGTCATAGGCCTCAACCGGCGCGCCATTATAGAACACCTGCGGCCGGTGGCTGGCGATGTGCACGGTGCAGCGCAGCGTGTTGAGAATGTCGAGCGTATGACCGCGCGCCTCCGCCGCCTCTTTCAGGCGCCGGTGCGAATAAAGATTGGCATTGCGCGCCAGCATCGCGATTTTCATGGGATACCTTTCAGTTCCGGCATTCTACCGGACGTTGCGCCCCTTATCCCCAATTGCCGGTGATTGCAGCCACGAATGTCCGCTATCAACCACCATCCTTCGTCTTAGTGCGGTGCGCCCGATCAGCATCGGGAATTGCATCTGGGAACGATCCGCCAGGCTGATTTCCGCCCGGAAGGTGAGATTACCGATGGTCAGCGGCGTCTTGATGACAAACCGTTCCTGCCGATCGCCATTGGAACTGGTGATGCCGCGAATATCGACGTGCACCGCCTCGCATTGGTGGCGCACGCCGCCCCAATCGACCGCGAACCGGACGAAGCGTTCGCCGTCACGCGAAAAATCGTCGAGCACGATGGCCTGCAACGACGAAGTGCGCGCGCCGGTATCGATCTTGGCCGGAATATCGTTCAGCCCAAGTTCGGGCAGGCTGACAAGTTCGCGCCAACCCACCACCGGCAATGTGCGAAGGCCGTTCAAGGCAGGATCGCCATCCCGTCTCCGCCTTCGCCAACCTTGAGGCGGCGCAGCACCATGCCGCTGGCGTAATCAACCTCGGCCACGGTATCGCTGGCGGTTTCAGCAACGTAGATGCGCTCCCCGTCAGCCGACCACAGGATCGTCACCTGAAACCGCGCCTGCGCTCCCTCAGCGCCGGCAACGGCGATGGTGCGGATCACTGTGGCACTGGCGGTGTCGATCACGCTGAGGCTGCCATCCTGCAGATCAGAGGTGATCGCCACATCGCCCTGCGGCCTTACCGCAATGCGCAGCGGGAACCGCCCGGTCGCCGCCGTCTCGCGCACTTCCATCGTCACCGGGTCAAGCGCGAAAGCCTGATTAGAACCGCGCGCGGATACCCATAGCGTGCTGCCATCGGGCGAAAGCGCGATGCCCTCGGGCTGTTCGCCCACCGCCACCGACAACGGCGCGCGACGGGTCAGCAGATCAACCCGCGTGACGGTGCGCGAGCCAAGATCAGTCGTCCATGCAATGCGCGCATCGGGCGACACGGCGAGCATATGGCTGCCGTCTTTCCCGGTGCCGAATTCAAACAACTCGCGTGCATCGTCCAAGGGATTGCGAATCCAGAATAGTGATCGCCGCCCCTCAGCCGTCACATAGAGATCGCCGTTATCGTGCCAGACGATCCCGTGCGGGCGGGCATTGTCACCCAGTTCGATGCTGACCGCAGGTTCAAGACTGCCGGTGTCGAATATGTCCACGCTCGTCCCGCCATAACAGGCGAGCGCGACGTGGCGGCCATCGGGCGAGGTCGCGAGTTCGTGCGGGTTGGTGCAGCTGGGCAGGCGCAACACTTCCTTGCCGGTGGCCAGGTCGACCTTTGACAGGGTGTTGCCGCGCTTGGCCGCGACAAACAGCGTGGGCGGCATTTCCCCCGCCGCCGCCGCTGTCTGCGCAACCTCGGCCATCGGCGCGCAGGCGGTCACCGCCAGCAGCGCGCCCGCCGCGATGATGCCGCCCCCGCTACGCATCACCAGCCCGCCTTCTCGCCCTTGTTCTGTTCTTCCAGCCATTTCATCAGCGGGGCAAAATATTCGACCATCGCGGTGCCGTTCATCTGCCGTTCGCCAGTGAAGGCTTCGAGCGCATCGGGCCACGGCTTGGACGCGCCCATTTCGAGCATCGCGTTCAGCTTCGCGCCGACATCCTTGTTGCCATAGAACGAACAGCGGTGCAGCGGCCCTTCCCATCCGGCGGTATCGCAGGCGGCCTTGTAGAACTGGAACTGCAACAACCGCGCGAGGAAATAGCGGGTGTAGGATACGTTGCCGGGAATGTGATATTTCGCGCCCGCATCGAACCCGTCGGCGCTGCGCTCAACCGGGGGGACAACGCCCTGATATTCAGCGCGCAGGTCGTTCCAGCCGGTGTTGGTCGCGGTTTCGGGGATGCTGCCATCGAACAGCCCCCAGCGATAACGATCCAGCAGCAGGCCAAACGGCAGGAAAGCCACCTTGTCCATCGCCTGACGCAGCAACAGCCCGATATCCTTGTCGGCGCTGGGCACCTGATCGGGTTTCAGCATATCGATCTGCACAAGATATTCGGGCGTGATCGACAGCGCGATCATATCGCCGATCGCTTCATGGAAGCCATCATTCGCGCCGTCCATATGCAGCAGATCCTGCTGGTTATAGGCGCGCTGGTAGTAATTATGGCCAAGCTCGTGGTGGATGGTGGTGAAGTCGTCGGCGTTCTGTTTGATGCACATCTTGATGCGCAGATCATCGACATTGTCGATGTTCCAGGCCGAGGCGTGGCACACCACTTCGCGGTCAGCCGGCTTGGTGAATTGGCTGCGTTCCCAGAAGGTTGCAGGCAGCGGCTCGAAACCCAACGAGGAGAAGAACTGCTCGCCCACCTTGGTCATGCCAACCGCGTCAAGGTTCTTCTGCGCGATCAGATCGGTCAGGTCATAGCCGATATCGCCTGCGCCTTCGGGGGCGACCAGCGGATAGATATTGCCCCATTCCTGCGCCCACATATTGCCGAGCAGATCGGCGCGGATCGGGCCGGTGCGCGGCTGCACTGCGTCGCCATACTTGTCGTTCAACTTCGCGCGAACATAGGTGTGGAGCGCGATATAGAGCGGTTTGACCTCCTGCCACATCCGCTCGGTTTCGGCAGCGAATTGATCCGGGCTCATGTCATAGCCCGAACGCCACATCGCGCCCAGATCGGCAAAACCAAGCTCCTTTGCGCCTTCATTGGCGATGCCGATCATGCGGGTGTAATCTTCGCGCATCGGCGCGCCGACATTGTCGTGCCAGCTCGCCCACATTTCCTGCAGCTCTTCGGGCGACCGTTCGAGATTGCCCATCTCGGCCTCGATATCCGATCCGTTGATCGGTTCGCCGTTCAACGTCCCCTTGCCGCGCCCATAGGCAGACCCCAGTCGGGTGGCGATATCGTTCATTTCCTCAGCCGCGCCGGGGGTGCCAGGCGCGGGCATGGAAATGCCGTTGCGCAGCATATCCAGCTTGCGCGCGGTTTCATCGTCCAGCCCGGCGACCTGCGCATAGCGTGCGGCCTCGTTGGCGTAGGCGACCCGCTTCAAGGTCAGCTGCGCGCCATATTTGGCCGCCATCACATCGCTGTCATGGTTGATATAGGTCGCGTTGAGCCACGAGATATGCCCATATTCTTTCGAAAACGCAGCAAGGTCCGCCTCAACTGCGGCGATCCACGCCTGCGCGCCTGCGGGCGTAAGCGGATATTGTGCACTTGTTTGTTCGGCAGTGTCCGGCGTTGCTTGCGCGGCGAGCGGCGTGGCAGCGGCAATCGCAAGTGCGGCAGCAGCGCCCTTGAGCATCGGGCGCAGCAGCGGGGTAGAAAGTTTCATGGCAGGGGTTCCCATAAGTCGATTCAATGACAATGGGACGCGGTGTGGACTGCCACGCCGCCTGAATCAAGCCATCAGAAAGCGCACAATCCCCTCACCCAGTTCAGGCTTGGTCGCCGAATCGAGGTGCCCGCCGGGGATTTCGGCATAGGTCGCGTTGGCCAGCAGCGCGGCGAGATCCTGCGAAGAGCCATTATCCTCATCCCGATCGCCGCTAATCACCAGCGCGGGGCAGGTGATGTTGGCAAGAGTGGCAAGGTCAAGATCCTCAAACGCGCCCAGCAACAGCCGCGCCGCCGTCCGGTCAACGCCTTGGGATTTGAGGAACTGGCGCGATAACCACGCCGGATCATCACGGGTGATGGTGTCGAATTCGTCGATCACGCGGGTAAAGAACCCCGCGCGCCGTTTCCAGTCGGCCAGGCCCGATACACCCATCCCGGCGATTACCAGACGGCGCGGGGCGAACACGCCAGTGGCGCAGCCATGCACCGCCGTGCGCGCGCCCAGCGAAAAGCCGCCGAGGTCATATTCACCCTCACCCAGCCCCAGATGATCGATCAGCGCGGCTATATCGCGCACCAGCACTTGGCGTGGGTAGGCAGCCGGATCGTGCGGGGCATCGCTATCGCCGTGCACCCGGAAATCGGGCATGATCACCCGAAACCCAGCCGCTGCCAGCCGCGCATCGTGGCCCCACTTGATCCAGTTCATCTGTGCGGAGGAAAACAGCCCGTGCAACAGGATGACAGGCCGGCCCTCGCCCGCCGTGTGGACGGCGATGCGGGTGCCGTCGAAGGAGGCGAAGTGATCACTACGGATGTTCATGCCAGCCCCACAAACTGCACCCATTCCTGCGCGCTACGCGGCTGTTCGTCCATAACCTCTGCGCCTTCCGGCAAACCAATCCAAGGCTGCTTACTCTTGACCCAAACGTGCGCAGCCGGAACGAAGGACGCGCTATTGTCGAGTGTTCCACATCTCAGGCTTGCCATTCCTTCCCGAGAATCGTTCGTCGCGTAGATCCGCGCCTTGCACTTCGCACAACCAAAGATACGCGAATGCGCGCCGCTTGGTTGGCGATATTCGCCCGTGTCGAGTTCGCCAGTAATTTCTAGGTCGGAGAGCGTAAACAACATGTGTTCGGAAAACGCGCTACCCGTGCGGCTCTGACAATCGGTGCAATGGCAAGCATAGGGATTGAGGCGCACACCGGGATTGAGTTTGTAACGCACAGCGCCGCATAGGCACCCTCCCAGCAATTCGCCCTTCATCGCCGCGCCAACCCCTGCTGCTCCATCCGCCATTTGACCATGTCGATCCGGTCCTGCCCGAAAAACGGTTCGCCTTCGAACACCAGTGTCGGCACGCCCCAATGGCCCGCTGCTTCCAGCGCGGCCTGATTGGCGGCGATTTCTGTGTCGAGCGCATCCGGCTCAGCCGCGACCTCGGCTTCGAGCTTCGCCCAGTCCAGCCCGGCGCGCGCGGCTGCATCGGCAAGGTGCGAACCCTCGTGCCAATCCACCGCCCCGCCCCAGATCAGCTGCGCGGCCTCATGCGCGAACACCAGCCCCTTGCCCTGCCGCGCGGCGGCCTGCGCAAGACGGGTGATCCGGCGGATATAGGGTTGTTCGGCGGCAATCTTGCGGGTCGCCATGTCCTGAACAATCGGATCGGGGCGCGGCGGGCCGAAGGGAATGCCATGGAACTGCGCCACACGAAACATATCGCGCATTGTGTAGCCCAGCCAGTTCGGGTGGTTGCGCTCAAAGAAATCGGGCTGACGCAGCGCCAGCGGATAGACCGGGCGCAGCGCAATTTCGAGGTCATATTCCTCGGTCATCGCGCGATACCGCCCGACCGACAGATAGGAATAGGGCGAGCGGAAGCTGAAATAAAGTTCGGCGTTCAATGTCATGCGTGTGACCTCACCGGAAAAAACATTGCGTGCCTGCATACAGCATCGCCACCGCATCGACTTCAATAAAGCCACCGATCCGATCCCCGAGCGCAAATTCTTCGCCAAGGGTGCTGTCAGCGACCGGCGCGAACCCCGGCGCGGCCTGCGCCGCGCTGCGCGGGCTGCCCAATTGCACATTGCCTGCCACACGGACGGTTCCGCTCGCCGGGGCATCGCCATCCTGCGCGCCGTGCCAGTTCCAGCCGACCAATCGGCCTTGCTGGAAATGCGCGGTCAACCCGCCGGCAAAATCGGTAAAGGTGATCGGCCCCGCGCCGCATTCGTCGTTGGAACCGGTGCGCAATGGCGCGCCCAGCGCCCGCGCGAGCGCGGCCTCAACCTCGGCCTGACCGGCAGCGAAAAAGAACGCCTCCGGCCCAGCGGCCAGCCCTTCGGAACGCAGTTCGACGACATTGGCGGGCACAGCCTGCACCGCCACGTCGCCCTGCTGCCGTTCAGCCGGGCTCGGCACATCGCCGCTGTCACAGCCAGCAAGGGCGAGCACGCCAGCAAGGGTAACAACAGCAAGCCGCATCGTTTACGCCTTCTTCAAATGCCGCCGTCCTAGCAGTTCCGCAATCTGCACCGCGTTGAGCGCAGCGCCCTTGCGCAGGTTGTCGGACACGCACCACAGGGTGATGCCGTTTTCGACCGTCGGGTCTTCGCGCACGCGGCTGATGAAGGTCGCGGCGTCGCCGACGCATTCGACCGGGGTGATATAGCCGCCGTCCTCGCGCTTATCGATCAGCATCACGCCGGGGGCTTCGCGCAGGATATCCATGGCTTGCTCAGCGCTGATCTCGTTTTCGAACTCGATATTCACCGCTTCGGAATGGCCGACGAACACCGGCACCCGCACGCAGGTGGCGCTGAGTTTGATCTTGGGGTCGAGGATCTTCTTGGTTTCGACCATCATCTTCCATTCTTCCTTGGTCGAACCATCATCAAGGAAACTGTCGATGTGCGGGATCACGTTGAAGGCGATCTGCTTGGTGAACTTGGAAGGCTCCACCGGATCACCGACAAAGATCGCGCGGCTCTGCTGGAACAGTTCGTCCATGCCCGCCTTGCCCGCGCCGGACACCGATTGGTAGGTCGAGACAACCACCCGCTTGATCGTGGCGAAATCGTGCAGCGGCTTCAATGCCACCACCAGCTGCGCAGTCGAACAGTTGGGGTTGGCGATGATATTGCGCGCGGTGTAGCCATCGATCGCGTCGGGGTTCACTTCGGGCACGATCAGCGGCACGTCCGGGTCCATGCGGTAAAGCGAGGAATTGTCGATCACGATGCAGCCCGCAGCCGCCGCCTTGGGCGCATATTCCTGCGCCGGGCCGGAACCTGCAGCGAACAGCGCGATGTCCCATCCGGCCCAGTCGAAATGCTCGATATTCTTGCATTTGAGCATCTTGCCGGTGTCACCGAATTCGACTTCGCTGCCGACCGAACGACTCGATGCGACGGCTGCCACCTCGTCGCACGGAAACGCGCGCTCGGCGAGCACCTGCATCATTTCGCGCCCAACATTGCCGGTCGCGCCGACCACTGCCACCCGGTAACCCATCTCGACTCCTGACCATCATTTCCGCCAGCCCGTCACCCTGAACTTGTTTCAGGGTCTATCCAGCCGCACACACCGAGGCTCTATGGTGCGGGATGGATGCTGAAACAAGTTCAGCATGACGAATAGCTATGTTTTGCCTCGCACCTATTCCGGCGGCGTCACCCCGTGGCTTTCCAGAAAGCGGAAAATACTGTTCCAGACGTGCGGCCCGACCTTCTCTCCCGACACGCGGTGGGTGTAGCCGGGATAGAGCATCATTTCGAACGGCACGTTGTTTTCCTGCAGCACGCCGATGAGTTCCGACGAGTTTTCAAACACCACATTGTCATCCGCCATGCCGTGGATCAGCAGCAACGGATCGCTGATTTTCGTGGCATCGGGAATGGCGCTGGCCTTTTCGTAAGCCTCTGGCACCTCACGCGGATCACCCATGTAGCGTTCGGTATAGTGGGTGTCGTAAAGTTCCCACCGCGTCACCGGCGCGCCCGCGATGCCCGCCGCATACAGGCCGGGGTCAGCCTGCAACTGTTTCAGCGTCATATAACCGCCATACGACCAGCCGTAGATCGCGATCTTGGCCGGATCGACGAAATCGAGGCCTTTCAGAAACTCCGCCCCCGCCTTCTGGTCGCGCACTTCGACCCCGCCCATCGCGCGGTAGATCGGCTGTTCAAAGTCCACGCCGCGATTGGCCGATCCGCGATTGTCGAGCACGAAGTAGATATAGCCCTTGTCGACAATCGCCTGTGCCAGCGCCCCGCCCCAGCCTTTCGTCACCATCTGCGGCCCCGGCCCGCCGTAATGGCTGAAGAACACCGGATAGCGCTTACCCGGCTCCATCTTGGGTTTGATCATCATCCAGTGCAGCGGGGTTCCATCCTCAGCGGCAATCGTGCCGTATTCGGGGGTGGTGCGCCCGGCGAGGAAGGGCGCATAGGGATGTGTCCCCGCAACCGCGTTCTCCTCGATCCAGGCGACGCGCTTGCCGTCTGGCGTCACCAGATAGGACTGCGGCGGTTGATCGGGCTTCGACCGCGTGATGTAGAGCATTCGCGCTGCCCCATCCATGCCTGCCGCATTGGTGAAGGCGGGGTCGGTGAGCAGTTCGGTTTCGCCCGTTCCATCCAGCCGCGCGCGATAAATCTGTTGGGTGAGGACGCCCGCCGTCGCCTGATAGGTGAAGGTTCCCGCCGCCTGATCAACCCCGACCAGCGCGGTGGTGGGCGATGTGCCGCGCGTCAACTGCGCCCACTGCCCATCGGCATAGCGATAGAAATGCCCATAGCCGCTGCGCTCGGACCACCACAGCAGGCTGCCGTCCTTGAGGAAGCGGTAATTGTCCGACAGGTTCACCCAGTAATCGGGGCGCGCGGCTTTTTCGGTGAACAGCACCATGCTCGCGCCGGTCGCCGGGTCAACCCGCAGCACATCGATCCGCGTCTGAGCGCGATCCTGCCGCTGGACATAAATCGCGCTGCCATCGGGCGCCCAATCGACGCGGGCGACGTAAATATCGAGATCGAGGCCGAGATCGACCTTCACCTGACCGCCCCCATCCGGGTTCATCACGAACAGTTCAACCACGGCATTATCGGTGCCCGCCGCCGGGTAGCGTTGATCGAACACCTTGGTGCCCTTCGCCCCGATCGCCGCACGGGTGACGATACCGACGCTGGCTTCATCGGTGCGCTGAACCACGATGCGGCTGTCATCGGGCGACCACCAGTAACCCGCCAGCCGCGCCATTTCTTCCTGCGCAACGAATTCGGCTTCGCCCCAGCGGATGGTGTCGCCTTCCTGCGGGGTGATCGGCACAGCCTCACCGCCCACCGGGCCGACCCACAATCGCCGGTCGCGCACGAAACTGACTAAACCGCCCCGGCTCGACAATTTGGGGTTGAGTTCGGTGCCCTCGGTATCAGTCAACTGGGTGACGGTGCCATCCAGCCTAGCGAGAAACAAATCTCCGTCCAATGGCACCAGCACGCCAGAACCGTCGCTGGCCCACTGATAGTTGATGATCCCTTTCAGACTGCCAACCCGCGCGCGTTCACGCTGCATCTTTTCGTCTTCGGACAATTCGCGGCCGCTGCCCAAGCCTTGCGAATCGACCAGCATCCGCCATTCGCGGGTTTGGATGTCAAAGCCCCACAGATCGTAGCGGTCGCGATCATCGGCGCGGTTGCGCAGCAGGGTGAGGAAGCGGCCATCGGGCGACAGCTTCACCTGACGCGGCGCAGGGCCATCAAGGCCGGGGCTGGCGAACAGGCGTTCGAAGGTGAGAGTGGGGGTGTCAGTGGTCATCGCGTCCTCCGCGAACGCAGGGAAACTGAGCAAAACCGCAGCAGCAGCCAGTATCGAACGCATCCAAAGCTCACCTCGTCATTGCGAGCCGCCCGAAGGCGGCGCGGCAATCCAGTGGCGGACGTCGCCGCGCTGGATTGCTTCGTCGCTGTGCTCCTCGCAATGACGAGCGCGAATGGCAAGGGTCACAAAGCAAAAGGGCGGCACCTTGCGGCACCGCCCCGAAATTTGCTGGCTGGAAAGCCTTACGCCTTGGGCGTGTTGTCGCGCCGTTCAACGATACGCGCGCTCTTGCCGGTGCGGCCGCGCAGGTAATAGAGCTTCGCACGGCGCACCACGCCGCGGCGCACCACGGTGATGCTTTCAACGATCGGCGAATAGAGCGGGAAAACGCGCTCCACGCCTTCGCCAAAGCTCATCTTGCGCACGGTGAAGTTTGAACCCATGCCGCGGTTCGAACGGGCGATCACGACGCCTTCGTAGTTCTGAACACGCTCACGGTTGCCTTCCTTCACCTTCACGCCAACGCGAACGGTGTCGCCTGCGCGGAAAGTCGGGATGTCCTTGCCGGACTTGGCGATTTCTTCGGCTTCAATCTGCTGGATCAGGTTCATGGCCTGCGTTCCTTGTCTTTTCGCTGCGCGCCAGAGGCAGGCTGGACCCGAGCGCCCTCATGGCGCTCCCACAAGTCCGGCCTGCGTGACCGTGTGTCTTCCTCGCTACGCAGCTTGCGCCAAGCAGCGATTTTCGCATGATCCCCCGATCGCAGCACTTCGGGGATCGTGCGCCCTTCCCATTCCTGAGGTCGGGTGTAGTGCGGGTATTCGAGCAGGCTTTGTTCAAAGCTCTCCTCATCCCCGCTGGAAGCCGCGCCCATTACGCCGGGAAGCAGCCGAATGCAAGCGTCAAGGATGGTAAGCGCAGCCATCTCGCCGCCGGACAGGACGATGTCGGCAAGGCTGACCTGTTCGATCTCCGGGCGGGCGTCGAACAGGCGTTCGTCAAAGCCTTCAAACCGCCCGCACAGGATGATGACGCCGGGGCCGCTGGCGAGTTCGCGGATGCGGGCTTGGGTGATCGGTTTGCCGCGCGGAGTCATGGCGAGGATGGGGCGCAGATCCTCCCCGGAACGGGGAGGGGGACCATTCAAGGCCTTGGCCGCAGAATGGTGGAGGGGACTCTCGACCGGGCGCGGCGCCTGAGGCGACTCCCCTCCGTCAGCCGCCTGCGGCGTCTGCCACCTCCCCGTTCCGGGGAGGATGGCATGGTCCAAAGCCCGCGCCAGCACATCGCACTTGAGCACCATCCCCGCCCCGCCGCCTGCGGGCGTATCATCGACGGTGCGGTGCTTGTCGGTGGCAAAGTCGCGGATTTGCACCGTTTCGCAGGCCCACTTGGCCTCGGCCAGCGCACGGCCCGCGATAGAATGCCCAAGCGGCCCCGGAAACATCTCGGGATAGAGCGTGAGGATGGTGGCGGCGAAGGTCATTTAGTCGAAGACCGAATAATCCGGTTGGGCCGGTTTGCGTCTCGTCATTACCAGCGCGAGCGGGAAAGCTACAGCCGACAAGATTGCCGTGGCCACAGCGACCCCAACAATCGAAACAATTTCCGCACCCTCATCGATAAGCGCAGCATACGCTGGGATAGTGATCAAGACACCGAGTGTGGCCGCCGCATAGAGCGCCCGGCGGGCGGGCGAGCTTCGCTTAAAAGCAAAATTCGCGATAAATCCAAACAGCAACGCCAACCCTGCAAAGACGGCGAATCCCATAAACCACGAAATCAGTACCATGCTACACCCTCGCCCGCCTGCACAATTACGCGCACATCGGGGGCAAATTGACCGATATTGAGCTGAACTCTGTTCATCCCCGCCGCTTACGCGCAGCGCTTAGCTACCGCAACCGCCGCCGCCGTAACTGCAGCTACGCCTTGCTGGCCTTGTGGCGCAGCGCATGAACGGGTTCCCACGGGGTGCCGACCAGCACTCCGGTGCCGAACAGCGCCACGGCCATCGCCGCCTCACCGGCTGGCGGCGCGCTGCGCAGGTGCGGCGCATTGGCGCGCAAGTCCTTCACCGCCTCGATCCCGGCGGCGGTGCGCCGGTCGAACCTGACCCAGCGGAACACTGCCAGTGCCACCGTCAACACCAGAAGCGCCGCAAGATACTCGGTCGGCTCGCTCAGGGTGCTTCCGGCGCGCAGACGGTAAATGCCGAACGCGAGTAACGCGCCGAAGGGGGCAATCGAAAGCCAGCGCAGGCGATTGAGCTGATCGGGCCGCATCATCATCCCCTGACGTCGCAGCCGGGCCGCCACCCGGATGGCGTGAGCGGCAAGAAGATCCTCGGCCTCAGATCGGCTGAAAGGTTCGCGCAGCCCAAGCAGCGCCCGCCCCGCAGGGCTTGCGGGCAGGCCCGGATCGGTGACGCCAAGTGTGCCCTTGCCGGAATCCTTCAGCCCGCCGCGCGCGTAAAGATCGGCGATCACCGAATCGGTATGGGTGGCGCGCCCTCCTGCCAGCATGGCGAGGTCTTCGGCATCAGGCGATTCGCCGCGACGCCCGGCGGCGCGCAGATGCGCCGGGATCCAACATGCCGCACACGTGCACAACACCAGCAGCATGATATAAAACAGCAGGAAATCGCTGCCCGTCCAGGACGAGAACAGCTGCATTCTATTAACCTTCCTGCGAGCCAACCCGTTACGAAAACGAGAAAGCCCGGCGCCAGCGCGACCCGGCGTGGAAGGAAGATACCATCAGACAGGTTAATAGGCACCTGATATGGGCTGCTGTGCAGTTGGGCGGCAATGCGGTGCCACAAAGCGCCGTTTGTGCCGGCAGCGCCTATTCCTCGGCGTAAGCGTGAGCGATCACCAGCCGTTCTGCATCCCATGCAATCACCGCTGCCGGGATCATCGGCACCATGAAGGTCTTTGGCCCCTTTTCAGGCGCCGGTTCGCGGGTGATTTCGATGATGTCGGTCGCGCCGAAATTTTCGATCGCGAGCACGCGGCCAACTGCCTCGCCCGTGTCAGTCACAACCGGCAGGCCAAGCAGGTCAGCGTGGTAAAATTCGCCCTCAGCCAGCGGCGGCAGCGCCTCGCGCGGCACGGTCAGCGCGGTGCCGCGCAAACGTTCGGCATCGGCGCGGCTGCTGCATTCGGCAAAGCGCGCAACGCCGCCGCCCTTGCCGTCATCGCGGATTTTGAGCAGCGTCAGCGCGCCATCGTTGAAACTTTTGTGATGGGAGAGCGCAGACACGCCCTCCCCGAACAGCTTCAACCGCACTTCGCCCGCCACCCCATGCGCGCCCGCGATGGCGGCAAGGGTGATGGGTTTGCCGGTCATATCCCACCCCCGTTCGGGCTGAGCCGGTCAACGCCCTGCACTTCTTCCGGCAAACTTGCCGAGGAAAAATGCAGTTCTTCAACCGGCTCAGGACGAACGGAGTTTGGCATCAGCGATCAGCCTTAGGCCTGCTCTTCGCCAGCGGCTTCGTCCGCAACGGGAGTTTCCTCAGCGGCAGCAGCTTCTTCTGCTGCGGGCGCTTCTTCTGCGGCGGGCGCTTCTTCTGCGGCGGGCGCTTCTTCAGCGGCAGCGGCTTCTTCAACGGCAGCTTCTTCTGCAACCGGAGCTTCTTCAGCGGCGGGCGTTTCCTCGGCAGCCGGGGCTTCCTCAGCGGCGGGCGCTTCTTCAACGGCCGGCGCGGCAGCTGCAGCCTTGGCTTCTTCTTCTGCAGCGCGAGCGGCTTCTTCGGCCTCAACGATCTTGGCGGCCTTTTCTTCGGCGCGATCCTTGGCCTTTTCGCCCGGTTCACCCTTCTTCGGGTTCACGCGCGCTGCGCGCTCCTTGATACCGGCGGCGTCAAGGAAACGCGCCACACGGTCGGTCGGCTGCGCACCAACGCCAAGCCAGTAACGCGCGCGATCTTCGATCAGCTTCACCCGTTCCGGGCTGTCCTTGGCCAGCAGCGGGTTATAGGTGCCGATCTGTTCAAGATACTTGCCGTCGCGCGGACTGCGGCTGTTAGCAGCCACGATGCGATAATAGGGGCGCTTCTTGGAACCGCCGCGTGAAAGCCGGATGGAAATCGACATGGAATTTTACCTTTCGAATTGAATTGATGAAAAACGTTGAAATCAAACTTATTTCTTATTGCGCGGTGGGCCGCCAAGACCGGGCAAACCGCCCCCGGAACCCATTCCGCCAAAACCACCGGGGCCGCCAAGGCCGGGCATCCCGCCAGCACCGCCGCCGCCGAACATTGACGCGAGGCCTTTAAGCCCGCCCAATTTCTTGATCTGTTTCATGGCGCGGGCCATTTCCTGATGCATCTTCAGCACCTTGTTGACCGTCTGCACATCGGTGCCACTGCCCGCCGCAACCCGCTTTTTACGCTTGGCATTCATCAGATCGGGATTGGCGCGTTCCTTGGCGGTCATCGATCCGATGATCGCTTCCATATGGATCAGCACCTTGTCGTCCATGCCCGAATTGGCCATCGCGGCCTTGGCCTTCTTCATGCCCGGCATCATGCCAGCGAGCATCCCCAGCCCGCCCATCGACCGCATCTGCTTAAGCTGCATCGCGAGATCGCTGAGGTCGAACTTGCCCTTTTCGATATTGCGGGCGAGCTTTTCGGCGTCTTCTTCCTTGATCGTCGCGGCGGCGCGTTCGACCAGGCTGACAACGTCGCCCATGCCAAGGATGCGATCAGCCACGCTGGCGGGGCGGAACGGTTCAATTGCGTCGAGTTTCTCACCCGTCCCGGCAAACTTGATCGGCTTGCCCGTCACCGCGCGCATCGAAAGCGCCGCGCCGCCGCGTGCATCGCCGTCCATCCGGGTCAGCACCACGCCGGTCAGCGGCACTTCGCCGCTGAAGCTCTGCGCGACGTTGACCGCGTCCTGACCGGTAAGCGAATCGACCACCAACAGCACTTCGGTGGGGGCTGAAACGCTGGCGACGGCCTTCATTTCGGCCATCAGCGCATCATCAACGTGCAACCGGCCCGCGGTATCGAGCAGCAGCACGTCAAAATTCTGGAGCCGCGCAGATTCCATCGCGCGGCGCGCAATATCGACCGGCTGCTGGCCCGCGACGATCGGCAGGGTGGCAACCTCAACCTGTCCGCCCAGCACCGCCAGCTGTTCCTGCGCCGCCGGACGATTGACGTCGAGCGAGGCCATCAGCGCTTTCTTGCCGTGGCGTTCGCGGATCAACTTGGCGAGTTTCGCGGTCGTGGTGGTCTTGCCCGAGCCTTGCAGGCCGACCATCATGATCACCACTGGCGGCTTGGCGTCGAGGTTCAGCCCTTCGGTTTCCGCCCCGCCCAGCGTTGCGATCAATTCGTCATGAACGATCTTGATCACCTGCTGACCCGGCGTGACCGAGCGCAGCACGTCCTGACCCACGGCCTTTTCAGTGACCGCATCGATGAAACGGCGGGCAACCGGCAATGCAACGTCAGCTTCGAGCAGCGCGATCCGCACTTCGCGCATGGCATCGCGCACGTCCTGCTCACGCAGCGCGCCGCGGCCTTTCAGCTTGTCAAATACGCCGCCTAAACGGTCGGACAGCGTGTCAAACATAACGATGCACTCCGCCGACTGAGGCCGCTTTTCTGTGATCGGCGCGTTTGCGAACCGGAAAAGCGGTTCCCACTTTTCCTGCAAACACGCCACGGCCTTTCAGCTTGTCAAATACGCCGCCTAAACGGTCGGACAGCGTGTCAAACATCGCCAGCAACTCCTTGCGAACGCAGCAGCATCCGCATCATGCGAAAAACGCCGGCGGACGAAACCTCGTCGGCCAGCGTTGCGGACTTCACCATCGAAGCACCGACTTTGTCTGAATGACTGGTGGAGCCTAGCGGGATCGAACCGCTGACCTCAACACTGCCAGTGTTGCGCTCTCCCAGCTGAGCTAAGGCCCCGAACCAGTCATCATGCGAACCCGGCTTTGCGCCCAGTTCGCGGGAGGCGGCCATTATAAGGGCCGCCCGCCGTTTGCAAGAGAGAAATCAGGATTCGTGCTCGTCGTCGTCCCCGGTGGTGGCAACACCCAGATCATCGTCACCGCCAAGATCAACGTCATTGTCGGGCGAATCGCCGTCCTCGTCGAGATCCTCAAGTTCGTCGTCGCCGCCAAGATCGGCGTCAGCTTCGACGTCTTTCTTCTTTTCTTCCTCGAACGGAATCGGCTGCTTGGATTTGAGCACGGGTTCGGGCGACCACGTCTCTCCACATTCGATACAAGTCACCGGGGCATCCTTGCCCAGATCGTAGAATCGTTCCCCGCACTTGGGGCAGGTACGCTTGGTACCCCATTCAGGCTTCGCCATTATCATTCCTCAAAACACGCCGACCCCAAGACAAGGGCGGGCAGAACGGCTGAAAAATCGTTGGTGGATTGATCAAGAAATTGGGTTCCGGCAAGCCCTTTATCAAGAGCGCGGCCAGTATGCGCGGCGCGCCTTGCCAGAAGCGCGGGGCGCTGTCAAAGACCGCCGCCATATGACCAGCCATACCTTTGCGCCCTCAGCCCCGCTTACGGGCACTATCCGCGTTCCCGGCGACAAGTCGATCAGCCACCGCGCGTTGATGTTTGCCGGGCTAGCTGTGGGTGAGAGCCGGATCACAGGCCTGCTCGAAGGCGAGGACGTGCTCGCCACGGCGGCGGCGATGCGGCAGTTCGGCGCGCAGGTGGAACGCACGGTGGACGGCGTGTGGACAGTCCACGGAGCGGGCGTGGGCAGTTTGCTCGAACCCAAGGCCGCGCTCGACATGGGCAATTCGGGCACGTCGACCCGGCTGTTGATGGGGCTGGTTGCCAGCCACGCGATCACCGCGACCTTTGTCGGCGATGCCAGCCTTTCGGGCCGCCCGATGAACCGTGTTATCGCCCCGCTGGCGCAGATGGGCGCTTCGATTGAGGCTTCGGCGGGCGGTACCCTCCCGCTGATGCTGCGCGGCGCGGCGCCTGCCGTGCCGATCACCTACCGCCTGCCGGTGGCGAGCGCGCAGGTCAAAAGCGCGGTGCTGCTGGCGGGCCTCAACACCCCCGGCATCACCCGCGTGATCGAACCGGTGCCAACCCGCGACCATACCGAGCGGATGCTGGCAGGCTTCGGCGCGCGGCTCGAAGTGGGCGAGGACAGCGGCGAACGTGTTATCAGCATTCACGGCGAAGCAGAGTTGAGGCCGATGGACGTGACCGTTCCCGGCGATCCCTCCTCCGCGGCGTTCTTCATGGTCGCGGCGAGCATCGTGCCGGGCAGCGATCTGACGATCCTGAATGTCGGCATGAACCCGACCCGCGCCGGATTGCTGGCAGTGCTGCGCCAGATGGGCGCGGATATCGAGGAACTGAACCCCCGCGAAGTCGGCGGCGAGCCGGTTGCCGATCTGCGCGTGCGGCATTCGCTGCTGACCGGCATCGACGTCGATCCCGGACTCGCACCCAGCATGATCGATGAATTTCCGGTGCTGTTCGTCGCCGCAGCACTGGCAAACGGCACCACCCGCACCACCGGACTGGTCGAACTGCGGGTCAAGGAGAGCGACCGGCTCGCCACCATGGCCGCCGCGCTGACGCTGGCTGGCGCGCGCGTGGAGGAGCACGCAGACGGCCTTACCATCCACGGCACCGGCGGCGAGATGTTGCGCGGCACGCCCAGCGGTGCGAGCGTCGCCACGCGGCTCGATCACCGCATTGCCATGAGCATGGCTGTGGCGGGCCTTTTCTCAAGGGATGGCGTCGAAGTGGACGACACCCGTCCTATAGCGACCAGCTTCCCGACATTCGAAACAATGCTTGCCGAAAGGACTTCATGACCGATTACATCACCCCCTTGGCCGCCGATCTGATCGGCTTTGCTGGCAGTTTCTGCATCGTCGCCGCCTATGCCTACAGCAATGTGGTGAAGGCCATGAACATGGTGCTTTTCAATCTGGTCAATTTCATCGGCGCGGCGCTGCTGACCGTTTCGCTAATGGTCAATTTCAACCTGCCAACCCTGGTTCTGGAAATCGTGTGGATGGGCATCGCATTGTTTGGTCTGACACGGGCATTGCAGGGTCGACGGAAAAACCCGGCATGATCATTGCCGTCGACGGCCCCACCGCATCGGGTAAGGGCACCATTGCCAAGGCGTTGGCCGATCATTTCGGGCTGCCGCATCTGGATACCGGGCTCCTCTATCGCGCAGTGGGACGGCAGGTGGCGCTGAACGGCGGCGATCCTGATGATCCCGCCGATGCGCTGGCCGCCTGCGTCTTTTCCGATGCGCTGCTGGACGATGATACCCTACGCTCGGAAGAAGTTGGCGGCCTCGCCAGCCGCGTGTCGGTGCATCCGGCTGTTCGCCAAGCGCTGTATGAACGCCAGCGCGCGTTTGCCACCCAGCCCGGCGGCGCGGTGCTGGACGGGCGCGATATCGGTACCGTGATTGCACCTGATGCCGACGTGAAGCTGTTCGTCACCGCCAGCGTCGCGGAACGCGCGCGCCGCCGCTGGCTTGAACTGCAAGGAAGAGGGATCGATGCAGCGCTTGCCGCAGTCGAGCGCGATATTGCCGCCCGTGACGCCCGCGACATGGGCCGCAACGATGCTCCTTTGCTCGCCGCGCCTGATGCGCTGGTGATCGATACCACCCACCTTGGCCGCGATCAGGCGATTAATGTGGTGGTCGACGCCGTTTGCACGCGTTTGGGTGCGTCCTGAAAGGGGCTTTCCTACGCGCCGCCGATGCAGGAAAGTCCTGGCAGGGCACGTCCGCCCATCTTCGTCGCGATGCAGCTTGTCCCGACCCCATGCGGCGGCCAGCGATATTTTTGCGTTCTGAACAGTGTAACATGTGTCTCCTACATATCGGACTGCGAAGCCCGCATCCGGGCGGGATCGGGGGAAAATCCTTGCATTTCGCGCCGCTCTCGCCTAGGCGCGCGTCCGTTCTCGCAATCCTTACGGTTGAAGGACCTTCGCGTTTTCGCATTCGGCGACGCGGAGAACTCGGCCTCTTGCCCTGCCAGCCCCCGCAATGGTGCGTGGGAAGCAGTTTAAGACCCCGGAAAAACCGGTGGCCGGTAGCACAACGAATAAACAGGACTGACCTGACTTATGGCAACCCAAATGCCCACCCGCGCCGATTTCGAGGCGATGCTTAACGAACAACTCGGCGGTGCCGGCGAAGACGGTTTTGAAGGCCGCGTCGTCATGGGCACTGTCACCGCGATCGAAAACGGCTTTGCCGTGATCGACGTTGGCCTCAAGAGCGAAGGCCGCATTTCACTCAAGGAATTTTCACGCGGCGATGACGACCACGGCCTGACCGTTGGCGGCGAAGTCGAAGTGTTCGTCGACCGCGTCGAGAACGCTGACGGCGAAGCGATGCTGAGCCGTGACCGCGCCCGCCGCGAAGCCGCGTGGGACAAGCTGGAAAGCGAATTCGGCGAAGGCAAGCGCGTCGAAGGCCGCATCTTTGGCCGGGTCAAGGGCGGCTTCACCGTCGATCTTGATGGCGCAGTGGCGTTCCTGCCCGGCAGCCAGGTCGATATCCGCCCGGTGCGCGACGTGCAGCCGCTGATGGACATGCCGCAGCCGTTCCAGATCCTCAAAATGGATCGCCGCCGCGGCAATATCGTCGTATCGCGCCGTGCCGTGCTCGAAGAAACCCGCGCCGAACAGCGCAGCGAATTGATCAACGACCTCGTCGAAGGCCAGATCATCGACGGCGTGGTCAAGAACATCACCGATTACGGTGCGTTCGTTGATCTGGGCGGCATCGATGGCCTGCTGCACGTCACCGACATGAGCTACAAGCGCGTCAATCACCCCAGCGAAGTCATCAATATCGGTGACACCGTGAAGGTGCAGATCGTGCGCATCAACGCCGATACCCAACGCATCAGCCTCGGCATGAAGCAGCTCGAAAGCGATCCGTGGGATGGCGTGGCCGCCAAGTATCCGGTTGGCGCGAAGCTGACGGGCCAAGTGACCAACATCACCGAATACGGCGCCTTCGTCGAAATCGAAGCTGGCATCGAAGGCCTTGTCCACGTTTCGGAAATGAGCTGGACGAAAAAGAACGTTCACCCCGGCAAGATCGTTTCGACCTCGCAGGAAGTCGAAGTCATGGTGCTCGAAGTCGATAGCGACAAGCGCCGGATCAGCCTCGGCCTCAAGCAGGCCCAGCGCAATCCGTGGGACGAATTTGCCGAAAAGAACCCCGTTGGCGCGGTGGTCGAAGGCGAAGTCAAGAACGCGACCGAATTCGGCCTGTTCGTCGGCCTCGATGGCGACGTCGATGGCATGGTTCACATGTCGGACATCGCATGGGGCATTTCGGGCGAGGATGCGCTGGCGCTTCACCGCAAGGGCGAAATGGTCAAGGCCGTGGTGCTCGATGTCGATGTCGACAAGGAACGCATCAGCCTCGGCATGAAGCAGCTTGAAAAGGGTGCGCCGACTGCCGAAGGCGCCTCCACCGCAGGTGCGCTGCGCAAGAACCAGACCGTTACCGTCACTGTGCTCGAAGTGCGCGACGGCGGGCTGGAAGTGCAGGTTGGCGAAGACGGTGCGACCGGCTTCATCAAGCGCGCCGATCTTGGCCGTGACCGTGACGAACAGCGTCCTGACCGTTTCCAGGTCGGCAGCAAGATCGATGCGATGGTGATTGGCTTCGACCGTTCGAAGAAGCCCAACTTCTCGATCAAGGCGCGTCAGATCGCCGAAGAAAAGGAAGCCGTGGCACAGTTCGGTTCTTCCGATTCGGGCGCATCGCTGGGCGATATCCTCGGCGCCGCGCTGAAGAAGAAGGAAGATTGAGGTTAGCGGTGCGCTCCTGCGCAAGCAGGAGCCGCCTTTAAGCCTGATCGAAAGGCCCGCCCGCTCAATCGAGCAGGCGGGCCTTTTCCTTTGGCAGCTGGGCCTGTAAGGTCAGCGCCATGATCCATGTTCACCAATTCCCATGCCTTAGCGACAACTACGGCTACCTCGTCCACGATACCGACAGCCATCAAACCACGGCGATCGACACCCCTGACGCCAGAGAATATCTGCTACAGGCCGAACTGAAAGGCTGGCGCATCACGCAGATCTGGAACACCCACTGGCACCCCGATCACGCAGGCGGCAATGAAGCGATAATGGCCGCGACTGACTGCACCATTACCGGCCCGGCAGAAGTCGACGGCAAATTCCCGATCGATCGCATCATCGCCCACGGTGACACGGTAAAACTGGGCGCGGTCGAAGCGCAGGTGATCGACGTTTCCGGCCACACCAACGGCCACATCGCCTATTACCTTCCCTCTGCGGGAGTCGCGTTCGTCGGTGACAGCGTCTTTGCATTGGGCTGCGGACGCATGTTCGAAGGTGAGCCGAAGCAGTTCTGGGACAGCCTTTCGCGCATCAAGGCCTTGCCGCCCGAAACCGTGCTGTATTGCGCGCACGAATACACCGCATCGAACGCAAAATTCGCGCTCCATGCCGATCCTGATAACACCGCCTTGCAGGCCTATGCCGAAGAAATCGCCGCCAAGCGCGCGCGTGATGAATGGACAGTGCCAACCACGCTGGAACGCGAATTGGCGACCAACCCGTTCCTGCGGGCTGATGATCCGGCGTTAATGGCCAAGTGGGGCGGCAGCGCTCCGCATGAAACCTTTGCAGCGCTGCGGGCGGCGAAGGACAATTTCTAGCACCATGCAGGCCCTTCGGGTCGAGTGCCTTTCAGACGACCTTTCCGGTGTCACTCTTGCTGACGTCCCTGCCCCTATCCGCGCGCCCGGCGAGGTGCTGATCCGGGTCCGCGCGGCGTCGCTCAATTTTCCCGATCTGCTGATGACGCAAGGGGGCTATCAGTACAAACCCGCACCGCCCTTCACCAGCGGGCTGGAACTGGCGGGCGAAGTGCTTGAGGCCGAACCGGCCAGTAGCCATGCCCCGGGTGATCGGGTCATGGGCGGCAACAAAACGGGTGCCTTTGCCGAACTTGCCAGTATCCCGGCGGACAAGTTGTCTGTGATGCCGCAGGGCATGGACTTTGCCGCCGCCGCTGCGATGGGTGCTGCCTATGCCACCGCCTATACCGGGCTGGTTGAACTGTGCGGCGTGAAGCCCGGGCAATGGGTGCTAGTGCACGGCGCAAGCGGCGGGGTAGGACTTGCCACCTGCGACCTCGCCCGCGCTCTTGGAGCCCGTGTGATTGCCTCCACCGGCAGTCCCGACAAGCGCGAGCGCATCGCGGCCCTTGCCCGCCCTGATGCGATGCTGTTGGCCGAGGGTCGGTTCCGCGAACAGGTCGCCCAGATTACAAACGGTGCGCTGGCCGACATCGTATTCGACACTGTCGGCGGCGACGTGTTCGACGAATCGACCCGCTGCGTTGCCTTTGGCGGCAAGCTGGTTGTGGTCGGCTTTACCTCAGGCCGGATCGCGGAAATTGCGACCAATATCCCGCTGATCAAGGGATTCAGCATCATCGGGCTGCGCGCTGGAGAGTACGCGCGCCGCTTCCCCGAGCGCGGGCGGGCGGTGCAACAGGCCATCACCGCGCTGGCCGAGGCCGGGACAATCACCCCCTCGATTGATCGCATCCTGCCGCTTTCCCGCTGGCGCGAAGGCTTTGCGGCGATGGCGCAGCGCGAATTGGTGGGCAAGGTGGTGTTTGTGCCCGGCGCGTAGCCTCTCGAACGAAAAAGGGCGGCCACGACGGGCCGCCCTTTTCACAATGCAATTTCAGATGCACTCAGAGCGAGGCAATCACTTCGTCGGTCAGCGTCCGATCTGCCGCGCTGTCGTGACGCGCGGCAATCAGCTTGCGTGATGCAGCAGCAGAGGCGGTCACAGCGCGCGCCTTGACCTCGGCAATCGCGGCACGTTCGGCGGCGGCGATCTTGTCTTCGGCCATGCGCTGACGGCGCGCGACCATCGCCGCGCTATCGGCTTCAGCCCGCGCGAGGATCGCG
Organism: Porphyrobacter sp. MBR-155; assembly: GCF_040547625.1. Classification (NCBI taxonomy): domain Bacteria; kingdom Pseudomonadati; phylum Pseudomonadota; class Alphaproteobacteria; order Sphingomonadales; family Erythrobacteraceae; genus Porphyrobacter; species Porphyrobacter sp. MBR-155. The sequence goes on along the minus strand of NZ_JBEPQB010000005.1, from coordinate 72,592 downwards.
TCAGCTTCGGCCCGGGCGCCATCAAGCAGCACTTCGGCGTCCTTTTCGGCGCTGGCGATTTTGGCGGCGTATTCATCGCGCAGGGCCTCAGCCTCGGCGCGCAGCGTCTTGGCTTCTTCCAACTGCGTGCGAATTACGGCGATTTTGGCATCTAGTCCGCCAGCGATCATGCCGGGGACTTTCTTCCACACCATGATCACGATCAGCACCAGCATCGCTAGTGCAACGATCTGGAACGGCGCGAGGCCGAACAGTTCGGGCTCTGCATGAGCGCCCGCAGGCGCGTGATCGACTTCGACCACAGCCTGCGTCGCATCAGTCGGAAGTGCTGCGATCGGATTAGCCATGAGCCATTGCCTCCTTGACCGCCTTGGCTGCCGCAGGCTTCGTCACTGAAACGCCTGCGAGCCGTTTGACGATATCCTGCGCAGCCTCAACCGCTACATCCTCGATCTCAGCGAGCGCATTCTTGCGCGCTTCGGCGATCTCGGCCTCGGCCTTGGCCAATTTGGTGTCGAGCCGTTTTTGCGCGGCGGCGAGCTTCTTTTCGGCCTTGGCTGCGGCGTCGGACTTGGCCTTCGCGACCAGTGCCTGCGCCGCAGCCCGGTTGTCATTTTCGCGCTTGCGCCACGCCGCTTCCTCGTCGTCCGCTCTGGCGCGCGCAGCCTCGGCAACGGCCAGATCGGCGGCGATCTGACTGTCACGGTCGGCAACCGTGCTCATGACCTTGGGAACCATCCCGCGGCCAACGACAAAAAAGGTGAGGCCAAAGAACACCAGCAACCAGAATATCTGGCTGGCATAGGTGTCCGCTAGCTGGGCTATCTGGGGCATTGGGCTACGTCCCGGAACAAAAGCGCTAAGTCAGGCGGGCCGATCCGGTTGCGAACCGGCCCGTAAGATGTCGTATAATCAGGCGACGAAAATCAGGATCATCGCCACCACGAAGGCGAGCAGGCCGAGCAGTTCGGTCACAGCGAAGCCGACGAACAAGCGGCCCTGCTGGCCATCTGCGGCGCCCGGATTGCGGAGCGCGCTCGACAGGAAGCTCCCCCAGATATTGCCCACGCCGATGGCGGCGAGGCCGGTCCCGATAGCAGCGAGACCCGCACCGATGAGCTTTGCAGCTTCCATATCCATATCATTGATTCCTTTCGGTTCTTAATTCGTAAGCGTTGAGGGATTAATGCAGATTTTCTGCATCATTTATGTAGAAAACAGTGAGCAGCGCGAAGACATAGGCCTGGATGCCCGAAACCAGGATTTCCAGCGCGCAGATGCCGATCATCAGCAAGAAGCTGGGCAAACCAACCACCCCGCCCCACAATGCGCCGGCATTGGAGCCGTCAATCACAAAGCTGGACAGAACTTCGAGCAGCACATGGCCCGCCATCATCGCGACAAACAGTCGCAGCGCGAGGCTGAACGGGCGCAAGATGAACGAGAACAGTTCGATCACGAAGATCAGCGGCACCATCAGTAGCGGCGTGCCGTGCGGCACGAACAGGCCGAAGAAGTGCAGCCCGTGCTTCCAGAAACCGACCACCAGCACGATCGAAATCGTGATCAGCGCGAGCACCCCGGTGACGGTGAAATGGCTGGTGAAGGTAAACGGATGCAACCCAACCACGCCCAGCGGCAACAGGCCAAGAATGTTGGCAAACAGGATAAACATGAACAGCGAGAAGACGTAGGGCACATATTTGCGACCGGCATCGCCGATATTCGCCTGAAGCATGTCGTCGATGAAGCTGGTGAAAAACTCCACCGCCATCTGCCAGCGCCCCGGCACCAGCTGGCGCTTCATTCCGCCAAGCACAAAGCCGAACAACACGATCGTGGTGACCAGCATCCACGCCGCACTGTTGGTGAAGGAAATGTCGAATCCGGCCAGTTCCAACTCAGCCAATGGCTTGATGGTGAACTGATACATCGGATCAACTTTGGCCGGTTCGGCTGCCACAGCGGCTGACACTTCGGTTAGGTCCCTAAATTGTTGATCATCCGGCCCGCTGATTAATCCTCTTGCGGAGGATCGGCGGGCCGTATGTTCGCCATCCGAAAAATATTCCTGAAGGCCACGATTATTCCGATGAATAATCCGGTCAACAGTCCCCAGGGCAGGGTTCCGGCAAAATGGTCAATGACCCAGCCAAAAACCAGACCGCCGAGAATCCCTCCGAGCAAATCCGCAAGCACCCGGCTACCGCTGCGATAATTCGCATCGGGAGCGGAAACCTGCGGCCGGTTGCGTTCATCTTCACGCTCGCGTGCGGCCTTCAGCCGCGCTTCGAGCGCATCGATCCGCGCATCCTCCTGGATAGGTTCTCGGGCGGGTTCCTCATCGCTCATGCCGGGCTCCGTAAGGGAAAGCCAAGCCACGCGCAACACGGTGCCCGCCGAGGGCGCCGTCCCCTTAGAAGGGGGGCCCAATAGTGTCAACATGGGGGCGTTCTTGATTACCGAGATAAGAACGCAAACAGATTACGGGCAGCGCGCGTCGCGGATCGGGGCAGCGTCTGTGCGGGTCTGCCAGCTACCATCGGGAGTGCGATATTTTTCACCCGGGGTGGTGCGCGCGACGGCCTGACAACCGGCGGTCAGCGCATAGGCTTCCAACGTGGCGTTGTTTTCCTTGGCCTTTTCGGCATAAACCGCGCGGCGTTTGATGTTGATATCATCCACCAGCCGCTGCAACGCCGGGTCAGCCGCGCCGACAATCCCAAGGTATCCATCGGCCTGTTCGCCGACCTTGCCCGCAGCGCGTGCGGCGGCATAGGCAGGATCGCGCTGCGCCTGCGCCGGTCCGGCGGCAAGGCCGAACACCGTCAGCGCGGCGATTCCGGCTAGCATTGCATTGCGCATCATCATTCCTCCTGATCGCAGCATCTTCCGGTTCAGAAGATGTCCGCGTTTTCATCAATCGTATTGGCGGCGTCTTGCGCCAGCCGGTAAATCACTTCCTGCCGGATGTTGATGTTGAGCTCGATCACGATCGGTTCGTCCGGGGCGGCGATATTGATGCAGCCGCCCAGCCCTGCCGAAAGGATCGCAGCCCCGGCCATCATCGCCCGGCGTGAACGTCCTGTGCCTTGCCGCGTCATCCGCGCTTGCCCTCCCCGTGTTGCGTTCGGGGATGTGGCAGCGCGCGCTGTTGCGGTCAATTCGATGTGCGTCATGGCTGATCTTCGCTTTCAGGAAGTTGAACAGGTTTTGCAGCAGGATTGGCGGGAACGAACCGGCCACCTTCGGCCTTGAGCAGCCCGCGATCGACCGGATTGCCGAGGAAATCGACATCCCACAATGATCGCACCATCGTGGCCAATTCGTAGAAATTTTCCGAACGGACGTTGACCTTGAAACGGATCGGCAGCTTTGCCAGGCGGCGTGTGACAAAGTTCTGGCTGGTGCCTTCCCCCTGCCGCACACCGTCAAAATCGAAATTGGTGATAATCTCACCCGCCAGATCGCCGTTCAGGCCGACGCTCATCTGCCGGTAATCGAGCGAGCGCAGCGCCGAAAAGGCGTAATTGCCCATCGCGCCGAGGTCTTCGTAGGTGAGTTCGCCAATATAGGCGACATTGCCGCCGGGCGCGCGGCTGACCACCAGGCCGCCGATGATCCGTCCATTGCCATCGGTATCGAACACAATCGGCACGGTGCCATCAAAGGTACCGGTCGCACCGAGATTGGTGAGTTCCATCTGCGCCACAAAAGTGGCGGCATCCAGACCGATAATCTCGAACACGTAGCGGCGTTCTTCCGGCTGGCTGAAATCCATTGCCAGCGGGTGCATCCGCAATTCGCCGCCCATGAAGGGGAAGCGCGCGTCTTCAAGGTTGAGCAGCGTGCCGTCCTTGACTTCAAACTGCACGGAGCCATCGAGCACTTCGATCCCCGGATTGATCGCGGCGATGCGCACACGCTGATCGGGTGCGGTGGTGAGGTTGAGCAGGTCGGTGAACCGCACCTCGCCCGCAAGTCCCCGAACCGGGCCGAATGCCGCGGCGAAATTGACGCCATCGCTGGCAAAGGTGCCGTTGCTGGTGATGTCATCGCCAATCCAGTCGATCCGGCCATCGCCGCTGACCGAGCCATCGGCAAACGCGATCACCCCCTTGGCAAGATAGGACAGGTCTTCGGGCTGGAGGCTTTTGTCGAACACGATGCCGGGAACAGATAGCCGTGCGTTCCCGCGTGCGGTTTCAAGTTGGTGGGTGATTGCCACCGATGTCACCACTTTGTCTGACGCGGGGTGGCGCAGCGTCGCGTCGGCGGTGATCGCGTTGCCATCGAACAGCAGGCTCGCACCGCGCGCGATAAGCGGTTCAAACCGGGGTTCGCCTTCTACGACGCGGTCGGTCAAGGTGAACGCGCCGTCTCCCACCCGCAACACGCCATCGGAAAATGACCAGCGCCCGGCCAGCGCGCCGATATCGAGCGGGACGACCTCCATCTGCGCCGCACCGCCCGCAAATTCGCCGCTGATTTCGCCTGTCAGGCTGCCGGTGAGGCTGGCAGCGGACAGACGTATCTCGCTGCCGGGCGAGCCGATCTGCGCAGCCAACGCGGAAATAGCGAAGGGCGAAGGGTAGCGCAGCATCACCGCATCAGCGGCAAGGTTTGCAGGGCTATCGCCAAGGGTGCCGGCCAGCGCGAGTTTCCCCGTGCTTGCGGCCAGCCTGAGGTCAGTATCATAAGCCAGCATCGGCCCGCCGCCTTCGGGGCATAGCGTGATCGCCTGACCAGCAAGCCGCAATCCGGACAGTGCCAACGCGCCGAACCGCACCGGCATACACCGACGGCCCACCGCAAGCCCGCCACGCGCCGACCAGGTGCCCTCCATCGGCAAGGTGAGGTCAGTTACGCCGCCGCTCGGCAAATCGCCGCTCGCGGTGATCAACCCGGCAAAGTCGATGACGCCGCCGCGCATCTGCCGCAACGTCATACGCGGGATCGCCAGCCGGTTCGCGCCCGCCGCGTAGTCCGCCATTGCCAGCCGCAGCGTCCAGCCATCTCCCGGCTCCTGCTCGATCCGGCCATTGATGCTGGGCAGGCCTTCGCCGCCCGCAAGGATATTGCCGCGCAGCCCGGAAAGCCCCTCACCCGCGATCCCGGCATTGATCTGCGACAGCGCCAGCACCCGCGTGCCCGCGCGGCTGGTCAGCGCAGCTTCGGGGACGATCAGCGCAATCTCGCCGCGCTTGTGCCGCACAATCGCCTCGGCGGAGAAGCGCGATCCGGTCAGCGCATCATCCACCCCGCCCCGCGCCTTGGCGAGCAGTGGGGCCAGCAACGTGCCTTCCAGCCCGCGCTCGGCAGCGGCAAGGCTGGCGGTGAGATCGGCGGCAGGAACAAGCCCCGCACCGCGCAAGGTGCCTTCCCACTGCCCCCGGCTGGCATCGCTCGGCCCGCGCCACGCGCCATCGGCGGATAGGCTCGCCAAACGGCCCTGCGGCGCAGTGACATTGGCAAGCGCAAGATCATGCGCGATTGCCAAACCGCTTTCGCCCCAGTTTATCTTGGCGGTGCCGGACAGGGCCTCGCCTGAAACCCCCGCCATGGCGATTCCGCCACCCTCGACGACAAGATCGGCTTCGGCTCCGGCAAAATCGCGCTTTAATGACAGCACGGTGCCGATATCGGCGCGCGCCATGCTGGCCCCGCCGCAAGCGAGATCGCCGATCCGCAACGGGCCGGAAAGGCTAGGCGCGCCGCTTGCCATGGTCAGCTGGCCATAGAGCGTCGCGCGCTCCGCCCGGCAGCCTTCAACCCCGATCCCCGGCGCGGTTGCCGCGAGCGTTCCGGCAAAGCCATCATCGAGCCGCCCCGCCCCGTCGAGCGTGATGCCCACCGCGCCAAAATCACTTTGGATCAGCGCGCGTGCATCATTCACCACCACATCAATTGCGGGCAGCGCAGGCGGTTCGACGCTATCGGTAAACACCAGCGGATCAAGCGCGCCGAGGCTGAATACGCCGTCCTGATAGGTGCCAAACACCCGCGTGCCGTCCAGCGTCACCCGCCGCACCTCCGGCCCGGCCCAGCCCACGCCAAGTTCCACCACCATCCGCCGCGCGGTCAGATCAGGACGCGCCGGATCGCCCACCACCAGATTTTCGATCACCTGCATGCGCGGGCCGATGGCGATGATGTCGTAAGTGGCCGGCACGCCATTGGCGGCGAGATAATCGTCGATAAAATCGCTGGCGATGCGTTCCCGGTCAATCCATGCTGCGCTGCCCGCGACCAGCGCCGCAATCGCGCCGCCAGCAGCGATGCGGGTACGCCAGCGGCGCGGCCAGAACCACCGCCGCGCGCCATCCTGGGCACTCTCTATCTGCTGCTCATCCGCCACCGGCATCGTCCCCAACCCTTGCGCGCATCATCGCTCAAAGGCAATGAGCAGGCAGGATCAATTCCTGCCGGGGGTCGCATTGCCGGAAGCTGAAGACCATTTCGATTTTGGAGGCGAACCGCCTGCCCGTTCGGACGCGGGTAAATCCGCAGGCGACGGTCACCGCGCGCGCCTGCGCGAACGGTTGCTGAGCGGCGGAGCCGAGGCGCTCGCGGATTACGAAGTGCTCGAATACCTGCTGTTCGCCGCGATCCCGCGCGGGGACACCAAACCCATCGCCAAGGTGTTGATCACGCAGTTCGGCAGCCTTGCAGGCGTGCTTAACGCCGATCCCAAGGCGTTGCAGCGCGTGAAAGGCGTGGGCGAGGCCAGCGCCGCCGCGATCAAATCGGTCAGCATCGCGGCGCGGCGCATGACTCGCGGCGAAATCATCAAAAAGCCGGTGCTGGGTTCCTGGCAGGCGCTGATCGATTACCTTACCACCGATATGGCGCATCTGACGGTGGAGCGCGTGCGCATCCTTTACCTCGACACCAAAAACCGGCTGATCGAGGATCATCACCTTGGCGATGGTTCGATTGACGAGGCCGCGATCCATCCGCGCGAGGTGATACGCCGGGCGATGGATCTGGGGGCGGCAGCGATGATTCTGGTGCACAACCACCCCAGCGGCAGCCCCGAACCCAGCCGCGCCGACATCCAGATCACCCAACGCATTGCTGAGGCCGGACGCCTGCTCGGCGTGACTGTCCATGATCACGTCATCATCGGTCGCGAAGGGCATGTCAGTCTGCGGGCGAAGGGGTTAATTTAGAGGGTGCTTAATCATCCTCACCGGTGATCAGGCGCACGCCCGAATGCTGCGCGAAGAAACTCCACGCCCAGTTAATCACTACCGTGACACGGTTTCTGGTGCCGGTGAGAAAGCCGATATGCACTAGGCCCCACAGCCACCACGCCAGCGCGCCTGACAGCTTGAACGCGCCAAAATCGGCCACCGCCGACTTGCGACCGACCGTCGCCAGACTGCCTTTATGGCGATAGCGAAACGGACCGGGGCAAGGCTTGCACAGCAATTCGGCTTCTACCACGCGGCTGACATAGGCACCCGCCTGTTTGGCAGCCGGGGCAAGGCCGGGTACCGGGTCACCATTCCATGCATTGCTGCCGGCGGTATCACCGATAGCAAAAATATCATCGATGGGTTTGCCATCCTTGTCCAGCACCCGCATCAGGTCATTCACCAACACTCGGCCAGAGCGATCATCCTTGGCACCCAGCCACCGTGCCGCCGGTGATGCGGCAACGCCTGCCGCCCACAGCACCGTTTCGGTCTCGATCACCGTATCGTCGCCGATCCGCACCTGCGCTTCGGCAATTTCGGTCACGCGACTGTTGGTGCGGATTTCAACGCCCAGATTTTCCAGCGTTCTGGTCGCCCGCTGCGACAGGCTTTCCGGAAATGACGGGAGAATGCGCGGGCCGGACTGAACCAGAATGATCCGCGCACTGGCCGGGTCGATCATGCGAAATTCGCGCGCGACGCTGACTTTAGCGAGTTCGGCAATCGCGCCGGCCAGTTCAACCCCGGTCGGCCCGGCGCCCACGATGACAAAGGTCAACAACCGCTCCACCCGCGCCGGATCGCCAGCGGCTTCGGCGAGTTCAAATGCGTTGAGGATTTCTCCCCGCACCGCCACCGCGTCCTCGATGGTTTTCAGGCCCGGCGCATAGGGGCCCCATTCATCGCGCCCGAAATAGCTGTGCGTCGCACCGGTCGCCAGCACCAGACGGTCATAGAACAATGTGCAATCCTGATCGAATGTAACCGTCCGGGTGGCGGGATTGATCGCATTCACCTCTCCCTTGATCACGCGGACATTGCCATCGCCCTTGAACATGCTGCGGATCGGTGTGGCGATGTCTGCCGGATTCAGCGTTGCCGTGGCAATTTGATACAGCAGCGGTTGAAACAGGTGATAATTGCGCTTGTCGATCAGAGTTATCCGCACCGGCAGACGTTTAAGCTTGGCCACGGCTGCAAGCCCGCCAAACCCGGCACCCACCACCACGATATGCGGCCATCTTTCAGGAATATCGGCATAGGCGCGATCAAACAGGATGTTCTTGTCGAGCCACGCCAGAATAGCCCTATCAAGCGACAGGAAACCTGCCCCCTTGGCCTCGTAAATTCCGAGAAACAGGAACGGAAACAGCGTAACCGCCGGATGCGCGCCGATGATCATGTAGGCGAGGATGAGTGGGAACAGGGTATAGGAAACGATCACCGCGCCAAATCCGGTCAGGAACAGCACTGCGAATATCACCGCCAGCCAGCCCGGAAAACCGGCAAAGATTGTGGTTGGCAGCCACGTCTGAACTGCGACCGAGGGCTGAATCAACTGCGCATGATTGAGCAAGCTGACCGCAATCCAGACGCGCGTAATCGCCATGATAACTGGAGCGAGGCGCTCGCGCGCAAACTCCGATGCCACAATCGCCGGACGCGCCAGCGGCAAGGCGCTTTGCTTGATCCCTCCGGCCACCGCGCGGTCAATCGAGATCACCCCAGGCCCGTGGAAAACATACCAGATCAGAATCGCGCCAGCGATCAGGTTGCTGGTTGTGGGGATGTAAACCGCCTGACTGACAATCGTCAGCGCCGCCATTGCCAGCGCCGCCGGACGGGTCATAAACCCTGCGATAAGCAGCGCCGGGCCGATCAGTTCGATCGCAAGACCGGTTGTCGCAGCGCTCACCGGGTCCATCCAGCCAACTGGATATTCATTCGCCGCAAGGAAAACCGCGCCGTCCCAATTGCTCAGTTTGACCAGACCCGACCGCAAAAACCACATGGCAATCAGAAACCGGATTGCCACATCGCCGAACGGCCAGAACGCTTCGGTCCCATCAAGATACCATTTGACCCAGCGCCGCATGGTGACGCGGACAAACGGCGGATAGCGTTCTTCCTGAAGTTTCTGGGCAACGGTGTTAGGCGCGGTCGCCCCGGCTACGGATTGCTGGGCTGACCTTGGCATTACATATTCCTCCGGTCTGAGCCTTCGCGCCGGACCGTAGAGGCGTTACAACTGCGGCACAAGAATCAGGCTGATGCGTGGACAGCGCCTTTCCAGCGGCGCGCGCACCCTTGCCAATCAAGCCCCGCCGCAATAGCGCCCCACCCGGCGCCCGTGCGCCGCCACTGCCCCGTCTGGAAGGAACGTCCCAACCATGGTCCCCCGCTATGCCCGCCCGCAAATGACCGCCTTGTGGGAACCCGAAGCGAAATATCGCATCTGGTTCGAGATTGAGGCGCACGCCACCGAGAAGCTCGGCGAACTTGGCGTGGTGCCGCCATCTGCCGCCAAGGCGCTGTGGGACTGGTGGGCAACCGACCCGGTGATTGATGTTCCCGCCATCGACGCAATCGAGGCGGTGACCAAGCATGACGTGATCGCCTTCCTCACCTGGGTGGCCGAGCAAGTCGGTGATGAAGCGCGCTTCATGCATCAGGGGATGACATCATCGGACGTGCTCGACACCACTCTGTCGGTGCAGTTGACGCGCGCGACCGATATTCTGATCGCCGATACCGACGCGCTGCTGGCGGCGATCAAGACCCGCGCGATGGAGCACAAATACACGCCGACCATCGGCCGCAGCCACGGTATTCATGCCGAGCCCGTCACCTTCGGGCTGAAACTGGCGCAGGCCTATGCCGAATTTGACCGTTGCCGTGCGCGGCTGATCGCGGCGCGGGCGGAGATTGCGACTTGCGCGATCAGCGGCGCTGTTGGCACCTTTGCCAATGTCGATCCGGCGGTTGAGGCGCATGTCGCCGAGAAACTCGGCCTCGCCATCGAACCTGTTTCCACGCAGGTGATCCCGCGCGATCGCCACGCAATGTATTTTGCCACGCTCGCGGTGGTGGCGGGCAGCATTGAACGGCTCGCGGTCGAAATCCGTCACCTGCAACGCACCGAGGTGCTGGAGGCGGAGGAATATTTCTCCCCCGGCCAAAAGGGATCGAGCGCGATGCCGCACAAGCGCAACCCGATCCTCACCGAAAACCTGACCGGTCAGGCGCGCATGATCCGCGCCTATGCCCTGCCCGCGCTGGAGAATGTCGCGCTGTGGCACGAACGCGATATTTCGCATTCGTCGGTGGAACGCTTCATCGGGCCGGATGCGACCATCACGCTCGATTTCGCGCTGGCGCGGCTGACCGGGGTGGTTGAAAAGCTGCTGATCTATCCCGAACGGATGCAGAAAAACCTCGATGCGATGGGCGGCCTCGTCCATTCGCAGCGGGTATTGCTCGCGCTGACGCAGGCAGGCGTGAGCCGCGAGGATGCCTATGCTCTGGTGCAGCGCAACGCGATGAAGGTGTGGGAATCGGACGGGAAACTGTCGCTGCTCGATCTGCTCAAGGCTGACAGTCAAGTGACGGCGGCGCTTTCGCCTGCCGAGCTGGAGGAGAAATTCGACCTCGCCTACCACTTCGCCCAGGTCGACACGATCTTCGCGCGGGTGTTCGGGTAAGATCGGCGATGCTGGACTCGGGAGCCAAATCGCCTAGGCTTGGTCAATCAATGGGCCATTGGGAGAGGCGTGCCTCGTGAAAATCCTTCGCACCATCATCTGGATACCAATTGCAGCCTATCTCGCTTTGATTGTTGGCATCAATTGGGGCGAGCCACAAAGGGTCAGGATCTGGATGACCTCTAGCGATGCCATAGGGGCGGACTGGCCCGTAGGATTCATTGTGATTGCCTTCCTTATGATCGGGGCAGTGCCAACATACCTGTATCACCGGAGTGTGCGATGGACCCTAGAAAGACGCATCCGGGCGCTGGAAAATTCGCTCAAGAACATGGCGCTGGCGCGGCAGGCCGAAACGGCAGTGCCAAACGCGGCACCAATCGTGGACAGCCCTGTGGATAAGGCAGGGGCAAAAGCGGGAGAGCCCGCCGACCCGTTCAACCCGTCAAACCCCGGCAGCGCGGGGGACGGCAAGTGAGCAATCCGATCTTCCTCGCGCTCGATATTCCGCAGCTGGAACCAGCCAAGGCGCTGCTATCCAAGGTCAAGGCGCATATTGGCGGGGTCAAGCTGGGGCTGGAGTTTTTCTGCGCGCACGGCAGCCACGGGGTGCACGAAATTGCGCATATGGGCCTGCCTATCTTCCTCGATCTGAAGTTCCACGACATCCCCAACACCGTCGCTGCGGCGATGCAGGCGATCCATGTCTATCAGCCCGCGATTGTCACCGTCCACGCCAGCGGCGGGCGCGCGATGATGGAGGACGCCAAAGCGGCGGCGGCCGATGGCTGCAAGGTGGTGGCCGTCACCACCCTCACCAGCCTTGATGCCAATGATCTGACCGCCACCGGGGTTTATGGCAGCGCCGAAACGCAGGTGATGCGGCTGGCCGAACTCGCCCATGCGGCCGGATTGGACGGCGTGGTGTGTTCGGGACAGGAAGTCGGCTTCGTGCACAAGGCGTGGAAGGACGGATTCTTCGTCGTCCCCGGCCTGCGCCCCAACGGCGGCGGCACCGGCGATCAGAAACGCGTCGTCACCCCCCGCGCCGCGCGCGACAATGGCGCGAGTGTGCTGGTAATCGGCCGCCCGATCAGCCGCGCGGAAGACCCGGTTGAGGCGGCGCGCGCGATCGAGGCGACGCTTTAGCGGCGATTGCTTATGCCCACTACAATCAAGATCTGCGGGGTTTCAACGCCCGAAGCGCTCAGCGCCTGCATCGCCGCGCGCGCCGATTGGTGCGGGCTGAATTTCTATGCCCCCTCCCCGCGTTATGTCACCGGCACGCAGGCCGCCCGGCTGGCCGAGGTATCCGGCACCGCGATCCGCCGTACGGGCGTGTTTGTCGATGCCGATGACGCGGCAATCGGTGATGCGGTGGCAGCCGGAAGGCTCGATGCAATTCAGCTTCACGGCGATGAAACGCCCGAACGCGCCGCCGCCGTGCGGGCGCGGTTCGGCTTGCCCGTATGGAAAGTGCTGTGCGTGGCGAGCGCCGATGATATCGCGCGCGCTGATCGATATGCCGGGACGGCGGATTTCATCCTGTTCGACGCCAAGACGCCCAAGGGCGCGATGCCCGGCGGCATGGGGCTGGTGTTCGATTGGTCGCTGCTGCGCCAGTATAAGGGCGCGCTGCCGTGGGGCCTTGCAGGCGGGCTGACCCCGGTCAATGTTGCCGAGGCGGTGCGGCTGACCGGCGCGCCGTTGGTGGATACATCGTCGGGCGTGGAAAGCGCGCCGGGCATCAAGGACGTGGACAGAATCGCCGACTTCTGCAAAGCGGCACGGCTATGAACACGCACCCCAATTCCTTCCGCACCCAGCCCGATGATCGCGGCCATTTCGGCCAGTTTGGCGGGCGCTATGTCGCTGAAACGCTGATGCCGCTGGTGCTCGATCTGGAGCGCGAATATCGCAAGGCGCAGGCCGACCCGGCGTTTGCCGCCGAGTTCGACGACTTGCTGGAACATTACGTCGGCCGCCCCTCGCCGCTCTATTTCGCGCCGCGCCTGACCGAGGAGTTGGGCGGCGCACAAGTGTGGTTCAAGCGCGATGAGCTCAATCACACCGGCGCGCACAAGATCAACAATTGCATCGGCCAAATCCTGCTGGCGATGCGGATGGGCAAGACGCGGATCATCGCGGAGACTGGCGCGGGCCAGCACGGCGTGGCGACCGCCACCGTCTGCGCGCGGTTCGGCCTGCCTTGCGTAATCTACATGGGCGCAACCGACGTGGCGCGGCAGGCTCCCAATGTGTTCCGCATGAAGCTGCTCGGCGCGGAAGTGATCCCCGTCACCAGCGGCGGCGCGACGCTGAAGGACGCAATGAACGAAGGGCTGCGCGACTGGGTCGCGAACGTCCACGACACATTCTACATCATCGGCACGGCGGCAGGCCCGCACCCCTATCCGGAGATGGTGCGCAATTTCCAGAGCGTGATCGGCACAGAAGCGCGCGCGCAGATGCTGTCCCGTGTGGGCCGCCTGCCCGATCTGCTGGTCGCCTGCATCGGCGGCGGTTCCAACGCGCTGGGGCTGTTCCACCCGTTCCTCGATGATGCGGACGTGAAGATGCTCGGCGTGGAAGCGGCGGGCCACGGCCTCGACGGTAATGAACACGCCGCCAGCCTGCTCGGCGGATCGCCTGGCGTGCTTCACGGCAACCGCACCTATTTGTTGCAGGACGAAGACGGCCAGATCACCGAAGGCCACTCGATCAGCGCCGGTCTCGATTACCCCGGCATCGGCCCCGAACACGCATGGCTGAAGGAATCGGGCCGCGTCGATTACACCGCCGTCACCGATGACGAGGCTTTGGAAGGCTTCCAACTGCTCTGCCGCACCGAGGGGATTATTCCCGCTCTCGAGCCAGCCCACGCGATTGCCGCCGTGAAGAAGGTCGCGCCGACCATGCCGAAGGACAGCATCGTGCTGATGAATCTGTGCGGGCGCGGCGATAAGGACATCTTCACCGTGGCTGAGAAGCTGGGAGTGGAACTTTGATCTCCATCCCTCGTCATTGCGAGGAGCCGAAGGCGACGCGGCAATCCAGAGCGACCGACCGCCGCCCCGGATTGCTTCGCTACGCTCGCAATGACGAATCATTCGCCGTCATCCCGGGCTTGACCCGGGATCCCGCTGCCTCTCTCCGCAGCGACGCAGTAAGCTGGACCCCGGATCAAGTCCGGGGTGACGAAGGTTTTGTAGGGTGCGCGTGAGATCGTGACCAAAGCCCGGGCGAAAATTCGGAAGAAGCGACGCCGCGAGCATAGTGAAGAACCGCAAGTGCCAAGCTGGGGCCCGGGACTCCTTCAGTTCATCGTCATGTTCACGATCATGGCGCTGCTGAAAGGTCTTTTGTCCAGTGACGGTTTCAGCGGCAAAACTTTCCTCTGGGCCATCCTTGTTGCCGCCACACTGACCGCGATCAACGAATGGCAAAGACGCCGCAAAAAGGCCAAAGTGAAAAACCAATGACCCGCCTCACCTCCACCTTCGCCGTCCGCCAATCCGCGCTCGTCTGCTTCATCACCGCAGGCGATGGCGACACCGCGGCCAATCTCGATGCGCTGGTCGAAGGCGGCGCGGATGTGATCGAGCTCGGCATGCCCTTCACCGATCCGATGGCTGATGGCCCCGCGATCCAGAGCGCCAACCTGCGTTCACTCGGCGCAGGCACCACCACTGCCGACGTGCTGCGCTACGCCACCGACTTCCGCGCCCGGCACCCTTACGTGCCCCTCGTTCTGATGGGCTATGCCAACCCGATGGTGCGGCGCGGGCCGGAGTGGTTTGCCGATGCCGCCGCCGCTGCGGGCGTTGACGGCGTCATCTGCGTCGACATTCCGCCCGAGGAGGACGACGCACTCGGCCCGGCCCTGCGCGAGCGTGGCATCGCCCCGATCCGCCTCGCCACGCCGACCACCGACGCGGCGCGCCTGCCGCAGGTGCTCGCCGGGTCGGAAGGCTTTCTGTATTACGTTTCGGTCGCCGGGATCACCGGTAAACAGCAGGCTGTGCAGGCCAGCATTGAAGAAGCCGTGGCGCGGCTCAAGCAATCGACCGATCTGCCCATCGCCGTCGGCTTCGGCGTGCGCACGCCCGAACAGGCCGCCGCGATCGCCAAGGTGGCGGATGGCGTGGTGGTTGGCTCAGCCTTGGTGGAAATCTGCGGCGAATATGGGGCGGATGCTCCGGCGCACCTGCGCAAACTCACCGCCGCGCTGGCCGACGCCGTTCACACCGCCCGTTAATTTCGTCATTGTGAGCATAGGCAATCCATGAACAGACATCGCAGCATATGGTCACGACGCGTCATGGATTGCTTCGCCTACGGCTCGCAATGACGACCAAAAGAGTTTAGGACACCCCCATGAACTGGTTCACCCGCGTCCGCAATTCGCTCGGCTTTTCGTCGGGGAAGAAAACCACAGAGAAGGATCTGTGGATCAAGTGCCCATCCTGCCAGGAAATGTTGTTCGTGGCAGAGTATGAGGACAACCTCTCTGTCTGCCCGAAATGCGAACATCACGGGCGGATCGGCGCGGATGCGCGGCTGGCGCTGCTGATGGATCCGGGGTTCGAGGTGCTGCCTCTGCCGAAAGTCACCGAAGACCCGTTGCAGTTCAAGGACACCAAGAAATACACTGATCGGCTGAAGGCCGCGCGCGCCGCCAATCCGCATGATGATGCCTTCGTGGTCGGCTCCGGCACCATCGAAACCCGCCCCGCCGTGGTCGGCGTACAGGATTTCAGCTTCATGGGCGGATCAATGGGCATGGCCGTGGGCCAGGCGTTCTGCGAAGGCGCGCAAAAGGCGCTCGATCGCGGCTGCGCTTACATTGTGGTGACGGCGGCGGGCGGGGCGCGGATGCAGGAGGGGATCCTGTCGCTGATGCAAATGCCGCGCGCGACCGTGATGACCCGGCGGCTGAAGGCGGCGGGCGTGCCCTATATCGTGGTTTTGACCGATCCGACCACCGGCGGCGTGACTGCAAGTTACGCGATGCTTGGCGACATTCACATTGCCGAACCGGGCGCGCTGATCGGGTTTGCGGGCCAGCGGGTGATTCAGGACACGATCCGCGAACAATTGCCCGAAGGTTTCCAGCGTGCCGAATATCTGCACAAGCATGGCATGGTCGACATGGTGGTGCCGCGCCGCGATCTGAAAGCGACGCTGGCGCAAGTGCTGGATTATCTGCAACCGGTGAAGGCGGCGTAATGTTCAACGTCACCCCAGCGAAAGCTGGGGTCCGAGGCTTCGTGCGCGGCGCTCGCCGCTTGAGACCCCAGCTTCCGCTGGGGTGACGAGGTGGGGATGAAAGACTTCGGCACCTCGTCTGACCCCGGCGTTCAGGCGCAATTGGATCGGCTCGCGCGGCTCAGCCTGCCGCAGGGGCGGCTTGGCCTCGACACCATCCGTGCGATGATGGAGCAGCTCGGCAATCCCCATCGCAAACTGCCGCCAGTGTTCCACGTCGCAGGCACCAACGGCAAGGGTTCGACCTGCGCGTTTCTGCGGGCGATGCTGGAGGCGCAAGGCTACCGCGTCCACGTCACCACCTCGCCCCATCTGGTGCGCTATAATGAACGCATCAGGCTGGCGGGGGAGCTGATTTCCGACGCAGCACTGGCGGCGGTGCTTGAGGAGGTGCTTGATGCCAGTGAACAAGGGGGCGAAGGCTTCGGCCCCAGCTTTTTCGAAGTTACCATCGCCGCCGCCTTCCTCGCCTTTGCCCGCACGCCTGCGGACGCCTGCGTGGTCGAAGTAGGGATGGGCGGGCGGTTCGATGCGACCAACGTGCTCGAACCAGACGCGCTCGCCGCCTCCGGGATTGCAGCCCTCGGCCTCGATCACGAACGCTTCCTGCTCGCGCCCGAAGATGGCGTGCCGCACGAACCAATGGCGCGGATCGCGTTTGAAAAGGCGGGGATTGCTAAGGCTGGCGTGCCGCTGGCGACGATTGGCCAGCCGGAAGTTGAAATGGCAGCGATCCGCGCAGTGGCGGCGGGCGTGGGTGCGCCAGTGATTATCGCGCGCAGTGCCCCTGACGTGCCGCTCGCGCTTCCCGGCGCGCACCAGCGGGTGAACGCCGGATTGGCCGTAGCAATGCTGCGCGCGCAAACCGCATTGCCAGTATCGGACGCGGCGATGGCTGCGGGATTGGCGGGAGCGCGCTGGCCCGCGCGGATGCAGCACCTTGGCCCCGGCCCGCTCACCGGCGGACGCGAAGTGTGGCTCGATGGCGGGCACAACCCTCAGGCAGGCGCGATGCTCGGCGCGCATTTCGCTGGTCAACGCCTGCATCTGGTAGTCGGGATGATCGAGAGTAAAGACCCCGGCGCGCTCACCACCCCGCTCGGCCCGATGCTCGCCAGTATCACCGCAGTGCCGGTGCCGGGGCACGATTGGCACCCGGCAACAGCGTTTGGCCCACAGGCACGCCCTGCGTCAGACCTGACGACCGCCTTGGCTGCTATCCCCGATGATGGCCTGCCAGTGCTGATCGCCGGATCACTCTACCTCGCGGGCGAGGCGCTGCTGTTGAATGATGAGGTGCCAGACTAGACGCTACTCTGCCGGACTCACGCCCGGTTTCGCGTTGACTGCTTCGGGCGGGTCACTGCTTTCACCGTCACCAGTCTGGCGTACACTTTCCACCACGAAGCCCTTGCGCCACAGCATCCACAACAGCAGCATCCCCGGCGCAGCAATTACCACCGTAAATGTCCAGAACCCCACCCAGCCGAGGTTTTCGGCGAGATAGCCCGACGGCGTCGCCAACCATGTTCGCCCAACCGCTGCAAAACTTGAAAGCAGCGCAAACTGGGTCGCCGTGTAAGCGAGGTTCGACAAGCCCGAAAGATAGGTCACGAACACCGTCAGCCCGATCCCGCTCGTCAGGTTCTCAGTCCCCACTGCAATCGCCAGCATCAGCGGCGAATGGCCGACAATCGCCAGAACCACGAACAGGAAGTTCGACAACATCATCAACAAACCCGATATGAGCAGCGCGCGGCCCATCCCCAGCCAGGCGATAAATGGCCCACCCAGCGCCGATCCGACGATCAGCGCGCCGAAGCCTACGAATTTGTTGATGGTGATGAATTCGGTATCGCTGAAGCCCAGCTCAACGATCATCGGGTTGAGCATTCCCTGCCCCATCGCATCGCCAACCTTGTAGATCAGCACAAACAGCAGTATCAGCGCCGCTCCCTTGCGGCCCAGAAATTCGCGGAACGGGTTGACCACGGTTTCAGTGAGCCAGTTGAAAAAGCTCTGCCCGGCAGCGCGCGCCGCGTTCGGATCGAACCGCCCTGCCCCGGCCCACAACGCGCCCAATATCGCGGGCAGGACAAGAAAGCTGGTAACGCCGTAAGCCATCGCCCAGCCGATATCATAGCCTTCAGTCGAGGCGAGGTAGATGGTACCTGCGCCTGCCAGCAGATTGCCGGTGCGATAACCGAACTGGTTCATCGCCGTGCCGTGGGCCATTTCCTCGTCCGACAGGATCTCGATCCGGTAGGCGTCGATCACGATGTCTTGCGTTGCCGACAGGAACGCGACGACAATCGCCCACACTGCAAACATGCCGATATTGTCGTTGGTGGGGTTGCTGGTGCCAAGCTGCCACAGCGCCAGAACCAGCGCGACCTGAACCACAAACAGCCACGCGCGCCGCTGCCCCAGCCAGTTGGTTAGGATAGGAATGGGGGTCTTGTCGACCAGCGGTGCCCACAGGAATTTGAGCGTGTAGGGCGTTGTCAGCCCGATCGCGAACCCGATGGTCGATTTATCAATCCCGACTTTGGACAGCCAGAACGTCATCGTGCCCAGCAGCAAGGTCAGCGGAAAGCCCGACGAAATGCCAAGCAGAAACGCCACAAACGGCATCTTGCGACGATAGGGCGCGAACGCCGGAACAAGGTAAGCCAGAGCAACGACCGCAGCGATCACCCCGAACAGAATTGCGGTATCCCAGTCGATCATCCACTGTATCCTTTTGCGTCACCCGATTGTCTGGCACACTAGGCTTGGGAATGAGGATGAGAAAAGAGCGATGAACGCAGCAACAACAGATATGCCCAGCTTGCGACCAACGCCGGGGCAATTGGCGCTGGCCGAGGCGATTCGCGAAGGACGCGCCAAGGTGGCGGGCGGCATTCAGCAGGTGCCTGCCAGCAATTACACCTGCCCCGATCACTTCGCGCGCGAAAAATCTGCGCTGTTCGACCGCCTGCCGCAAGTGCTCGCGCCGTCGGCATTGCTGCCCGATCCGGGCATGGCGGTGCCGCATGATGCCACCGGACGCCCGCTGCTGATCACCCGCGATGCGCAGGGCGCAGCGCACGTGTTCCTTAATGTCTGCCGCCACCGGGGCACCCGGCTGGTTGAAGGCAGCGAAACGGTGTGCGCCAAGCGGTTGGTGTGCCCCTATCACGCCTGGACGTACCGGCTTGATGGCGGGCTGCTGGCACTGCCCCGCCCCGATACCTTCCCCGGCATGGACAAGAGCGAATACGGCCTTGTCGAACTGCCCAGCCTTGAGGCCGGTGGGCTGATCTGGTTTGCGCCGCAGAATGGCGCGGATTTCAGCGACGCCGCCGCGCTGGGCGAAGACTTGAAGGCTTTCGGCCTGCCGCAAGCTTACATGTTCCGGCGCAAGCTTCACACGGTGCGCGGCAACTGGAAGCTGATCATGGATGCCTTCCTTGAAAGCTACCACGTTACCCGCCTGCACGCGGCCACCATCGGCCCGTTCTTCAAGGACGGAATCACCGCAGGCGACCAGATCGGCCCGCATCAACGCTCGGCCGTGGGGCGGCTGGAGGAAATGGAAGGCGTCGATCTCAGCGATATGGCGGCGCTGCGCCGGGTGGTGACCTTCGCCTATCAACTCCTGCCCGCCACCGTGATCGTCCCCAGCCCCGACTACGTCAATGTGATGGTGCTGATGCCGCAGGCGCATGACCTGACGCTGGTCGAAGATTTCATGCTGATCCCCGAAGCGCCCGCCACCGACAAGGCGCGCGACCATTGGGAACGCAGCTGGAACCTGCTCGACGGCGGGGTGTTTGCCAGCGAAGATTTCCGCGCTGCCGAACTCGGCCAGCAAGGGCTGCAATCGGGCGCGATTGATCACCTCACGCTTGGCACGCTGGAAGGTGGGATTGCGCGCTTCGATCAGATCGTGAGCGAAGCCTTGCGGGCAGCCAATTGAGCGCGTAGCGCCGCGCCTATGCCAACCGCTCCCCCCCGCTCCGAAAACCGTCCCGAAGGGGAACGTATTGCCAAACTGCTCGCCCGCGCAGGCGTTGCCAGCCGCCGCGAGATTGAGCGGATGATTGCCGAAGGACGCGTGGCACTGGATGGCAGGGTGCTTGATACCCCGGCAACAATCCTCGCCAGCCTGCGCGGCGTGACGGTGGATGGCAACCCGGTTGCCGCAGCCGAAGCCACACGGTTGTTCGCGTTTCACAAACCAACCGGGTTAATCACGGCCGAGCGCGATCTGGCGGGCCGCCCGACGATTTACACCGCGCTGCGCAATGCCCTGCCCACCGGGACGCCGCGACTGATGCCGGTCGGCCGGCTCGATCTCAACACCGAAGGACTGCTGCTGCTGACCAATGATGGCGGGCTGAAACGCACGATGGAGTTGCCCGCCACCAAAGTGCCGCGCACCTACCGCGCCCGCGCGTTCGGCGAAATCCAGCAGAGCCAGCTTGAAGACCTGATCGAAGGCGTGGAGATTGACGGGGTGCGCTATGGTTCGATCGACGCGAACCTTGAACGCGGAACGGGCCGCAATGTGTGGGTCGAAATGACCATCACCGAAGGCAAGAACCGCGAAGTGCGCCGGGTGCTCGAATATCTCGGCCTCAAGGTCAACCGCCTGATCCGCACTGGCTATGGCCCGTTCAACCTCGGCGATCTGCCGCGCGGGCAGGCGGTGGAACTGACCGGCAAGCCAGTGGCGCGGTTCCTATCTGAAATGACGGGCGAGCCGATCCCGCGCGGCGGGGTGAAGAAAGCGGACAAGGTAGAGATTGCCGCACCGTCCAAGCCTCCGCGCGCCCCGCGCCCACCTGCTCGCAAGGCTGCGCCGCCCGCGCGCCCTGCCCCGCATAAGGGCGCAGATGGCCCACATTCGGCGCGCAAACCGGCTGATGCCGCCAATGCCGTGCCGCCGCGCAAGGGCCGTGCTGGCCCGGTCGCCGCCCCGCGCAAAGACAGCGCTGGCGCTGGTACGCCGCGACCGCCCGCGCGCTCGCCATCGCGCAAACGTCCGCCCGCCACGCGCGGCAACACCCCGCGCGGGCCGCGCAAGTGAGGATTATCGCGGGCGCATGGCGCGGTCGCAAGCTGGTCGCACCCAAGGGCGATGCCACCCGCCCGACCGCTGACCGGATGCGCGAAACGCTGTTTTCGATGCTCACCAGCCGCCTCGGTAGTTTTGAAGGGTTGCAGGTGGCCGATCTGTTTGCAGGGTCGGGCGCGCTCGGGCTGGAGGCATTGTCGCGCGGCGCGGCCACCTGCCTGTTTGTCGAACAGGATCGCGCGGCAGTGGAGGCGATCCGCGCCAATATCACCGCGCTTGGGGCGCGCGATCAGGCGCGGGTGGAGACAGGATCGGCAACGCAGCTGCGCGCCGCCACCGCGCCGCTCGACCTGATCCTCGTCGATCCCCCCTACCATTCGGGCGCAGGCGAGGTCGCGCTCGACCGGCTGCTGCGGCTCGGCTGGATCGGTGCGCAAACGTGGATCTCGCTGGAGACAGCCTTCAACGAAGACCCCAAAATCAACGGACTGGCGATCGAGGCCGAACGACGGGTCGGCAAGAGCAAGCTAAGCCTGCTCAGACTGGCAGCTGCGACTGGCTGAGGTGGCCCGACGATAAGCACGATGCCGTGGCTTGCCCCGCAGGCAATTGTTCCCTACTTGTTCACGTTAGTGCGATGACCAACACCCTGCCCTCTCCTGCGCCTGCGCGCGATACTGTTCCGGCCTATGCCGCGCAGTTGAACGCGCCGCAGCGCGCCGCCGTTCTGGCAACCGAAGGCCCGGTGCTGATGTTGGCGGGTGCGGGCACGGGCAAGACGGCAGCGCTGACCGCACGGCTGGCGCATCTGGTGGCGACCCGGCGGGCCTATCCCAGCCAGATCCTGTGTGTCACCTTCACCAACAAGGCTGCGCGCGAAATGCGTGAACGGGTGGCGCATCACCTTGGCCCCGGTGCGGAAGGCATCCCGTGGCTGGGCACCTTCCATTCGATCTGCGCCAAGATGCTGCGCCGCCATGCCGAATTGGCAGGGTTGCACAGCAATTACACCATCATCGACACCGATGATCAGATCCGGCTGCTCAAACAGCTGATCGCGCAGGCTGACCTTGACGAAAAACGCTGGCCTGCGCGCCAACTGGCGGGGTTGATTGATCGCTGGAAGAACAGAGGGCTGAACCCGCAAGACCTCGATGCGGTCGAGAACGAGGCTTACGCCAATGGCCAGGGTGCGGCGCTTTATGCGCGTTATCAGGCGCGGCTGAAGGAATTGAATGCTTGCGATTTCGGCGACCTGATGCTGCATATGCTCAACATCCTGCGTAACCATCACGATATCCTCGCCGATTATCAGCGCCGGTTCCGATACATCATGGTGGACGAATATCAGGACACCAACGCCGTGCAGTATCTGTGGCTGCGGCTGCTGGCACAGGAACACAAGAACATCTGCGTGGTGGGGGATGATGACCAGTCGATCTATTCATGGCGCGGCGCAGAAGTCGCCAATATCCTGCGGTTTGAAAAGGATTTTCCCGGAACCCAGGTGATCCGGCTGGAACAGAATTACCGCTCCACCCCGCATATTCTCGGCGCGGCAGCGGGGCTGATCCGCGCGAACAGCCAGCGCCACGACAAGACGTTGTGGACGGAAGTGAACGGCGGCGACAAGGTCAAGGTGATCGGGGTTTGGGACGCGCCCGAAGAAGCGCGCCGGGTGGGCGAGGAGATCGAGCGGCTGGAACGCGAAGGCGCGGCGCTCAACGGCGTCGCCATTCTGGTGCGCGCGCAATACCAGACCCGCGAGTTTGAAGACCGCTTCATCCAGATCGGGGTGAATTACCGCATCATCGGCGGTTTCCGCTTTTACGAACGCGCCGAAATCCGCGATGCGCTCGCCTATCTGCGGCTGATCGCGCAGCCGCAGGATGACCTCGCGTTTGAACGCATCCATAACCAGCCCAAGCGTGGTTTGGGTGCCAAGGCGCTGGAGAAAATGCACAGCCACGCGCGCGCGATGAACCTGCCGCTGGCTGCTGCCGCATTGCAATTGGCCGACAGCGACGAACTGCCCGCGCGCGCTGCAAACACCATTGGCGCCTTGATGCGGCAATTCCTGCATTGGCGTGAGACGGCGGAGACGGTGACGCCCGCCGATCTGCTGCGGCTGGTGCTGGAGGAGAGCGGCTATAACGCCATGCTCGCCGCGGATCGCACCGCCGAAAGCGCCGGACGGGTGGAAAACCTCTCCGAACTCGCGCGCGCGATGGAGGATTACGAGACGCTCGGCGATTTCCTCGAACACATCAGCCTCGTCATGGATAATGACCGCGCCGATAGCGAGGAAACGGTGACGATCATGACGATCCACGCCGCCAAGGGGCTGGAATTCGACAATATCTTCTGCGTCGGCTGGGAAGAAGGCGTGTTCCCATCGCAGCGCGCGATTGACGAAGGCGGGCTGGCCAGCCTCGAAGAAGAACGCCGCCTCGCCTATGTCGCGATCACCCGCGCGCGGCGGCGCTGCGTGATCCTGCACGCCGCCAATCGCCGCATCTATGGCCAGTGGATCAGTTCTATCCCCAGCCGCTTCATCGAAGAACTGCCCGGCGAACATATTGATCAGGAAACCACGCTGACCGGCGGGGCAAGCCTGTGGCGCGCCAATTGGAGCGAGCAGGACGACCCCTTCGCCCACGTCGCACGTGACCGCCCCGACCGCGCCCAAACGCGCGGCCCCGGCTGGCAGCGGGCGTTGACGTCAGGGTATGATACCAAGCCTGCAAGGGTGCGCGAAAACACGCGTTCAGCAGCCAGCTTCGCCGCGCCCGCGCGGTCAGACATCGCGATTGGCGCAATGGTCAGCCATGCCAAATTCGGCACCGGCTGCGTGATCGATCAGGAGGGCAACAAGCTCACCATCCTGTTCGAGGATGCTGGCGAGAAGCGGGTGCTGGATTCGTTTGTGACGGTGGTGGGGTAAGCCCTCAGACAGGCCCATAGCGCGCGCCGCAAGGATGCTCACCAACTTTCGGATGATCGACGAAGTCCACCGAAAGCGCGATCAAACGTCGCTCAACATCGCTTTTTGCAGCGACGCTTGATTGCGCAAGAAGGTTACGAGCGGCAACAACGTCTTCGTCCGATAACTTGGCCGTGTGGATGCTACAGTGACTTGCCCCGGACCCATCTTGAGCGAAGTCAATCTCGTCCCCTACAAAATTGGCAAAATGGAAGCTCCGCTCGGAAATCGCGCTGCCTGGCAGCTTGGCGTAAAAGCTCACGGAAACCCATCGATCTGCCGCCAACGCCCAAGTCGCTCGGCCTGCCGGAAGCTTACGCTCCCAGCGCCAGTACAAACCGGAGCCTTTCCAGTTATGGGCCACCTTGGCGTCGCTCGGGACACCGTCAGGTTTCGGGATAAGGGGCGTGAGGTAAGGAACTAGATTACCGTAGAACGTAAACGGCCCGACGATCGGTGTGGCGATTGCAGCTAATACAATAAGAGCAACAGTGAGCTTGGTTCGCGTCGCCCATCGTCGCTTGCCAAAGGCCACGACGCTTCTACCCAAACCCCACATCCAGAAACCCCGGACGCGGGCCGTTCCATTCGCCTGCTGGCACCGGCGTGTCGTCTTCGTTGTTACGGCGCACGCGGGGTTGGCGGTCATCGGCGACGCGCTCGGTGGCTTGCGGGCGTTCGGCGCGAGCCCGGCGGGGCTTGGCCGGACGTTCTGCCGGTTCGGCGCTCTCTTCGCGCGGCGCGGGATCTTCACGCGGGGCGCTTTCAGCGCGTGGTGCACGGCGGGATTTGCGCGGCTCGCGTTCCTCACGCTCTTCGCGTTCAGGTGCATCGACCTTGGCATCTTCGGCCTTGGCAATCGCGGCGCTGAGATCAACGCGCACGTCGTCCTTGCCGAACACCTTGATCACGCTGCCGGTCAGCTTTTCGACATTGCTGATCGCTTCGGCGTCTTCTTCCGCAACGAAGGTGAAAGCCCGGCCCTTGGCCCCGGCGCGGCCGGTGCGGCCGATGCGGTGGACGTAATCATCGGGGTGCCACGGCGTGTCGTAATTGAACACGTGGGAGACGCCTTTGATGTCGAGCCCGCGCGCGGCGACGTCGGACGCAACGAGGATGTTGACCTCGCCGGCCTTGAAGCGGTCAAGCTCCTTGATCCTGCTCGACTGATCCATGTCGCCGTGAATTTCGCTCGACCGGAAGCCGAAGCGGGTCAGGCTCTGGTTGAGTTCGCGCACGGTGGTCTTGCGGTTGGCAAAGATGATCGCGGTTTCGACCAGGTCGTTTTCGAGGAACCAGCGCAGGGTATCTTTCTTCGACCGCGATTTCACCGGCACCTTGAAGGCGGTAATATCAGCGTTGGTCGAAGCCGCGCGGCTCACCTCGATCCGCTTGGGATTGGTGAGAAACTTCTTTGACAGCTTTTCAATCGGCGGCGGCATGGTGGCCGAAAACAGCATCGTCTGGCGCGTTTCGGGCAGCTTGGAACAAATGAATTCGATGTCGGGGATGAACCCCATGTCTAGCATCCGGTCGGCCTCGTCGATCACCAGCAGTTCGCAGCCATTGAGCATGATCTTGCCGCGTTCAAACAGATCCATCAGCCGGCCCGGCGTCGCAATCAGCACATCGACCCCTTCCGACAGCGCCTTCAACTGATCGCCCATCTGCACGCCGCCGATCAGCAACGCCATTTTGAGATCGTGGTTCTTGCCGTATTTCTCGAAATTCTCGGCCACCTGCGCGGCGAGTTCACGGGTCGGTTCAAGGATCAGCGAACGCGGCATCAGCGCGCGGCGGCGGCCCGCGGCCATCACATCGATCATCGGCAGCACGAAGCTGGCGGTCTTGCCGGTGCCGGTCTGGGCAATGCCGATCAGGTCGCGCATCATCAATACGGTGGGGATAGCCTGCGCCTGAATGGCAGTTGGCGTGGTATAGCCTGCGTCTTCGACGGCTTTGAGCAATTCAGGCGAGAGGCCGAGATCGGCGAATGTCATGCGGTAGGTGGTGTCCGAAAATAGCGGGCAGGGTTGCTGCCGGGATTGCTGGCCCTGAGGCGCAGTATGGCGCAATCAGGTTGGCGCGCCCTTCTCGCAAATACTCGCAAAAGTCAAGAAATCGTGCGCTTGGGACGCAATTCGGTCAGTTGCGCACTTCCACCAACTGGCGCATCGCCTCGACTTCGCAGCGTGCGCCGGTGCGCGATTGCAACTTGTCGCGATCAACGCACAGCCGCCCATCCTCGTTTTTCTCGACGTAAAAGCCGGAGTAGAAATCGCGCGCGCGGCACGATTTTTCAAGGTTGACCGAGATCATCCGCTGATCGCGCAGGAACAGCACCAGGCGATTGCCGCTGCCAGTCTGCACCCCGGCGATGCCTTCCAGCGCAACGCATTTTTCCTTGCGCCGTTCCTCGAAACGGGGGCCAAGGTCGCGCTGCGGGAGCTGGGCGAGCAGGTTCTGACGGGCGGCAGGCCCCTGCGGAGCGATCCGCACCACCACGCGCTGTTCGATCCGCACCTGCCCCGCGGTGGCGCTGGCGCGAAACGCCGTCAGTGGATTGGCCAGTTCCGGTTCGCCCTGCATGGGCGCGGCGTCGCATTGCGGTGCAGACAGGGCGGGAACTGCGTCCGCCTGATCAGCCAAACCGGCTGCCCCCGCCATCACCGGCAGCATCAGCGCCAACGGCGCCGTAAAGGCAAACAGGCCGTGCATGATGCGGAAATATCTCTCCTTGGAGGACACGGGTCGCGGCGGAAAACAGCATCCGGCGCATGAAAACCACGCTCTGCCTTAGCGGCAAGAATTGAACCGCGGCTTAACTGCCTGCCAGCTTTGCCCGAAACTGGTGGCATATTCGCGTCCAGCTGTGGCATGGAGGCCACAATGACGCACCTCGCCGCACCGCCCGCCCCTTCGCCAACCTCCGAAGCGTTTCTTTCGGAGGCCGCCGCACTGCTCGGCCCGCGCGGGCTGACCACCGATCCTGATCGGATGGATGCGTGGCTGACCGATTGGCGCGGACGCTATACCGGGCGGGCGCTGGCGCTGGCCTCTCCTGCCACTACGGCTGAGGTTGCGGCGCTGGTCAGGCTGTGCGCCGCGCACTGCGTGCCGATTGTTCCGCAGGGCGGCAATAGCGGCATGGCGGGCGGAGCGACCCCGGATGCCAGCGGCACCGCGCTGTTGCTGTCGCTGCGGCGCATGGACGCGATCCGCGCGCTTGATACCGAGGCAGGGCAAGTGCTGTGCGAGGCGGGCGTTATCCTGCAACATCTGCACGAAGCGGCCGAGGCGGCGGGGATGCGTTTTCCCCTGACGCTCGGCGGTAAAGGGTCGGCAACCATCGGCGGGCTGGTGTCGACCAACGCGGGCGGCACGCAGGTGCTGCGCCACGGCACGATCCGCGCGCAGGTGCTGGGGCTGGAAGCGGTGCTGGCGAATGGTGACGTGCTCGATACCCTGACCCCCCTGAAAAAAGACAATCGCGGGTTCGATCTGAAGCAGTTGTTGATCGGTTCGGAGGGCACGCTGGGGATCGTGACGGCGGCGACCTTGCGGCTGCTACCGGCCGCGATCGGGCGGGCAACGGCCTGGGTCGGGCTTGGCGGAATTGTCGAGGCGCGCACGCTGCTGCGCCAGATGGAGCGCGCGCTGGGCGATGCGCTGGAAGGTTTTGAAGTGGTGCCTGTGCATTGCCTCGATAGCGTGCTGGCGCATCTACCCGCCGCGCGCGCGCCCTTGGCAGAACGGCACGATTGGAACGCCTTGATCGAATGCGTTTCGGCCACCCGCGACAGCGGCGCATTGCGCGAGGCGATGGAGGCTGGCCTCTCCACCGCACTGGAAGATGGCCTGATTGCCGACGCCGTGATCGCCGCGAATGACACGCAGGCGGAAGATTTCTGGACTTTGCGCGATTCGATTTCAGCCGCTGAACGCGCAATTGGCCCGGCGATGCAGCACGATATTTCGGTGCCGGTCGAGAAAATGCCCGAGTTTATCCTTGCCGCATCCCCCGCCATCGAAACCGCTTTTCCCAGCACTCGCGCGGTTGCGTTTGGGCATCTGGGCGATGGTAATGTCCACTTCCACGTGCTCGCCCCCCAAGGTGCGGAGCGCGGCGTGTGGGAGGAGGCCGACGGCAAGGCGGTCAGTGCGGCAGTCCATGATCTGGTCAGTCAATGGGGCGGATCAATCAGCGCCGAACACGGGATCGGGCAGATGAAGGTTGATGAACTCGCCCGGCTACACGATCCCGCAGCGTTGGCGCTGATGCAGCGGATCAAGGCCGCGCTTGACCCTGACAATCTGCTCAATCCGGGGAAACTCTTGCGCCTCGAACCACACAGTTGATCCTCGCGGGTTGCGCGTCGGGCAGCAAACGCCTAAGCGCCGCGCTTTCGGCGGGGGGTTGCCTTCCCGCCGAGGGGATTTTTACCACCGCTTTTTTCCGGAGACGACGTCATGGCCAGCGCGCCGCAACCGCAACTTCCGTTGTTCTACAAAGACCTTCTGCCGCTCAACAGCCGTGATCATGCGACCTGGAAGGCCGGGACGCTGGATAGCGCCGCCTATCTCGCGTCGACCCACGCGGTGCCGCTGACTTCGGACGAATTCGTCGATGCCCAGCGGCATTTCCCGATCGTATTTACCTCGGGCGAAAACCCGCTGCCGATCGCGCTGTTCGGCCTCAACGAAGGGGTGAACACCTTCGTCGGCGACGACATGAAGATCAACGAAGCGATCTACCTGCCTGCTTACGTCCGGCGCTATCCCTTTATCCTCGCCAAGTTGCAGCAGGGCGTGGAAGACATGTCGCTATGCTTTGACCCGACCGTTGGTGTGATTAGCGCGCGCGACGATGGCTTGGCGCTGTTTGATGATAAGGGTCAGCCGACCGAGTACATCCAAGGCGTGCTCGACTTTTGTCGCCGCTTCGAAGAAGCGGGGCAGCGCACCAAGCTGTTCATCGATGAACTGGCGAAGCTCGACATCCTGATGGACGGCGAAATCGCGATCACCCGCAATGACATGCCCGATAAGCCGTTCGTGTATCGCGGGTTCCGCATGGTTGATGAAAACAAACTGCGCGAACTGCCTGCCGCCAAGCTTGAAGAACTGTCGAAGAGCGGGCTGCTGATGCTGATTCACGCGCACCTGTTCTCGCTCAACCTGATGCGGACAATCTTTGAACGTCAGTTGGCGCAGGGCAAGGTGCCGATGCCAGAGGAAGGCGCTGCGGCTCCGTCGCTCAACTGATTTCTGGCGGAGCTGAAGCTCCGGCCCCAACATCGGAAAACGGGCAGGTCGGCAATCGCCCCCTGCCCGTTTTTTATGCGTGGCCAAGCGCGCTTATTCCGCCGCTTGCAGCAGCCCGTCACCGCCGCCGAGCAACGCAGCCTCAGCCCCAAGCTCGCGCACCAGATTGGCCAGCAGCGCCGCCATCGCGGGAAGCCCGGCACCGGGATCGGCCAGGTGCCGATCAAGATAGGCTGTGCGGCACACTTCGATCTGGATTGCGTGCACGCCGGAATGCGGCGCGCCATGACGGTCCAGTACATAACCGCCCGAATAGGGCCGGTTATGCGCAGCCAAACACCCCTCGCGCTCAAGCTTTGCAAGCGCACGGGCCATCAGGGTATTGTGGCACGAGGCCCCGAACCGGTCGCCCAGCACGATCACCGGCGCGCAGGCCTCCCCCTCCGCAGCGCGCAGCGGCGGCATCGAATGCAGGTCGACCAGCAAGGCGACGCCCCATTCGGCGCGAATCCGCGCCAGCTCTGCCGCCAGTGCCGCGTGATAGGCTTGATGGATTCCGCTAATCCGCTGAACAAGCTCATCCGCAGCCAGTCGTCCGCGCCATATCTCGCCCGATCCCGGCAGTCGGCGCGGCACCAGCCCCAGCCCGCTGCGCGAACGGCGGTTGCTTGCGTGCGGGGCCACCACATTGGCGCCCTGCGCCGGGCGGCCACCCTCGATCATGTCCCAATCAACATCATCCTCGGCCCGGTTGAGATCAATCAGCGCACGCGGTGCGTTAGCCACCAGCAGCGCAGCGCCTGTCGTCCGCGCGATTTCCACGCCAACCCGGTCGATAAAGCGATCCTCCAGCCGCAACTGCGCCAGCTCCGGATCGCGCATCCGCGCTACCACAGCAGGCGGATAGGCGCGGCCTGCGTGCGGCACGGCAATCAGCACCGGCAGGCGCAGGCGCGGCGGCGTGGTGAGCGTGAAGGCGGGCGCATCATTCAGCCCCGGCACGCAGCCCCCTGTCACCGGCACCCGCACATCGGCGCGGGCGAAGATCGGATCACGGGGCGTGCGGGAGGTTGGCGTCATTCCGCCAACCTTGCTGCCGCCTTTGCGCAGCGCTGTCAAAGCCTGATCGCACTTCGCTCGGCTGCCTGCGTGTCATTCCGAGTCAATTTGTCGCTGGCACAAAGATTTCTTAAGCCTGCGCTGCTAACCCACCTGACATGACATCGCCACGCACACCCCGCATCCTGCTTGCCGAAGATGAAGAGGCAATGCGCACCTATCTTGCGCGCGCGCTAACCAACGCCGGTTACGAAGTCAGCGCGGTGGATCGCGGCACCGAGGCCGTCCCGCTGCTGGAAACCGGCGATTATGATTTGCTGCTGTCCGACATCGTCATGCCCGAAATGGACGGGATCGAACTGGCGCAGCGTTGCGCGGAAATTTCCCCGCGCACCAAGGTGATGTTCATCACCGGGTTCGCCGCCGTATCGCTGCGCGCCAGCCGCGAACAGCCTGCGGCCAAGGTATTGTCCAAACCGTTCCACCTGCGCGATCTGGTGCTGGAAGTGGAGCGGGTGTTCGAGGAAGCGGGCGAGGCACGCGCTTAAGTCCACGCGGGGCATTCCCGAATCGCTTGCACCTTTTCCGGGCTTACGTTAAGGGCCGCCTCCGCCTCGACAGAGGCTGATCCGATGGTGCGGGCGTATAGCTCAGTGGTAGAGCACTATGTTGACATCGTAGGGGTCGCAAGTTCAATCCTTGCTACGCCCACCATCGGCCCGAACCGCAAATCACCCGCCGCTTCAGGCGGGTTTTTTGTGCGCTGCGCCCGCTCCATCACAACTTGCAAGCCAAAGACCGGTGCACTGCTTGCAAGCATCGCCTCCTCTGCTAAAGCCCGCGCAACATCTTACTCAGCTTTTCGTCGATCACACGCAGCCCGCGCAGACGGGTAAAGAAGGATAGGGCATCAGCCATGCAGAAAATCAAAGTCGCCAACCCCGTCGTTGAACTTGATGGGGACGAGATGACCCGCATCATCTGGCAATGGATTCGCGAACGGCTAATCCTGCCTTATCTCGACGTTGATCTGCACTATTACGACCTTTCGATCGAAAACCGCGACGCAACCGATGATCAGGTCACCATCGATTCCGCCAATGCGATCAAACAGCACGGCGTCGGCGTAAAATGCGCCACCATTACCCCTGATGAACAGCGGGTCGAAGAATTCAGCCTCAAGAAAATGTGGAAATCGCCCAACGGCACGATCCGCAACATTCTGGGCGGCGTGGTGTTCCGCGAACCAATCGTGATCGACAACGTGCCGCGGCTTGTGCCCGGCTGGACTGATCCGATCGTGGTCGGCCGCCATGCGTTCGGCGATCAGTACAAGGCCACCGACACGCTGATCCCCGGCCCCGGCAAGCTGCGGCTGGTGTTTGACGGCGATGATGGCACCAAAATCGACCTCGACGTGTTCGATTTCCCCAGCGCCGGTGTGGCGATGGCGATGTACAATCTTGACGATTCGATCCGAGATTTCGCCCGCGCCAGCTTCAATTACGGCCTCAACCTTGGTTGGCCGGTGTATCTGTCGACCAAGAACACCATCCTGAAAGCCTATGATGGCCGCTTCAAGGATCTGTTTCAGGAAGTGTTCGATACCGAAGGCTTCGCCGAACAGTTCAAGGCCAAGGGAATGGTCTACGAACACCGCCTGATCGACGACATGGTGGCTTCCGCGTTGAAGTGGAGCGGCAAGTTCGTGTGGGCGTGCAAGAACTATGATGGCGATGTGCAGTCGGACACCGTGGCGCAGGGCTTCGGATCGCTCGGCCTGATGACGTCTGTGCTGCTCAGCCCCGATGGCAAGACCGTCGAAGCCGAAGCCGCGCACGGCACCGTCACCCGCCATTACCGCCAGCACCAGCAGGGCAAGGCGACGTCGACCAACCCGATCGCCTCGATCTTCGCATGGACGCGCGGGCTGATGTATCGCGGAAAGTTCGATGGCACGCCCGATGTGGTGAAGTTCGCTGAAACGCTCGAACGCGTCTGCATTCAAACCGTGGAAAGCGGCCACATGACCAAGGATCTGGCGCTGCTGATCGGCCCGGGGCAAGCATGGCAGACCACCGAGCAGTTCTTCGAAACCATCGTGCAGAACCTCGAAAAGGAAATGGCCAGCCAGGCGTAGAACCCGGCTAGGGAGTATCATGGCAAGCCGATCAACCGCACGACTGGAAATCCGTCAGGCCAGACTCAAGGACGTGCGGGCGATCGGGGATCTCGTCCGCCGCGCCTATGATGATCTGCCCGCCTATACGCAGGGTGAAATTCGCGGGCAGATCAACAACTACCCCGAAGGCTGCTTTGTCGCGCTGTTCGATGGCGAGGTGGTCGGCTACTGCGCCTCGATGCGGCTGGATGAACGCGTCGCGCTGTCTGATCATACCTGGGATGAAGTCACCGGCAACGGGTTTGGCAGCCGCCACGATCCCACCGGCGATTGGCTTTACGGCTATGAACTCTGCGTCGATCCGGCGGTCCGCGGCACCCGGTTGGGGCGGCGGCTTTATGAAGAACGCCGCGCTCTGGCCGAACGGCTCGACCTGACTGGCATCGTGTTTGGCGGACGGATGCCCGGCTATGCCCGCGCCAAGCGCCGCAAGACCAATCGCGCCGAAACCCCGGAGCAATATCTGGAGCTGGTCACCCAGAGCAAGATTCACGACCCGGTGCTGCGGTTCCAGCTCGCCAACGGGTTCGAAGCGCAAGGCATACTTCCCAAATACCTGCCCGAGGACAAGGCCAGCCGCGGCAATGCTGTGCGGATGATCTGGCGCAATCCCTATGTGGATAGCGACGCCCCGCCCAAGCACCGTCTGCCGCGCGATGTGGAAAGCGTGCGGATCGCCACCTGCCAGCTGCAATCACGCGCGGTTTCGGGCTTCGATGAGTTCATGAAGCAGATCGAATATTTCGTCGATGTTGCCGCCGATTACGAGGCGGACTTCATCGTTTTTCCCGAAATGTTCACCGTCATGCTGCTGTCCGCCGAAGACCGCGAACTCACCCCGCTCGAAGCCATCGAAGCCTTGAGCGAATATACCCCGCGCATCCGCCAGCGATTGTCCGAAATGGCGCTGGCGTTCAACATCAACATCATCGGCGGTTCGCACCCAACCCGCATGGCCGATGGCGACATCCACAACGTCGCCTATGTTTGCCTGCGCGACGGATCAATTCACGCGCAGGAAAAGATCCACCCGACCCCCAACGAAGCCTATTGGTGGAACATCAAGGGCGGCGACAGCATTGACGCCATACCCACCGATTGCGGCCCCATCGGCGTGCTGATCTGTTACGACAGCGAATTTCCCGAACTCGCCCGGCGGTTGGTGGACGAAGGCGCAAGGATCATCTTCGTGCCGTTCTGTACCGACAGCCGCCAGGGCTATATGCGGGTGCGCTATTGTGCGCAGGCGCGCGCGATTGAAAATCAATGTTATGTCGTGATGAGCGGCAATGTCGGCAACCTGCCCAATGTCGCCAATATGGACATTCAATACGCGCAAAGCTGCATCCTCACCCCGTGCGATTTCCCCTTCGCGCGCGACGGGATCGCCGCCGAAGCATCCGAAAATGTCGAAACGCTGACGATCAGTGACGTCAACCTTGCCGACCTCAGCTGGGCGCGGGCCGAAGGCACAGTGCAAAACCTCGCCGACCGCCGGTTTGATCTTTACCGGATCGAATGGGACAAGCGGGTGGGCAATATCTCCGACCCGCTGGGGGAACAGAGCTAACCACAATATCCCGCATTGCAGCACAGGATGGATGACAGCAGCACTGCCGCGCGGTAAGCGCATAAGGTGGCTGGCGAACTCGCACCTTCCCCTTTCCTGTCAGACGCGCTGGTAATCCTTGGCGCGGCGGGAATCGTGATTCCGGTGTTTGCCCGGTTCCGCATCACCCCGATCATCGGTTTTATTGTGATCGGCGTGCTGGTCGGCCCGTTCGGGCTTGGTTCGCTGGTTGAGCGAATACCCTGGCTTACCCACATCACCATCACCAATCCCGAAGCGCTAACCCCGTTTGCCGATTTCGGCATCGTGCTGTTGCTGTTCGCCATCGGGCTGGAATTGTCGTTCAACCGCCTGTGGCAATTGCGCAAGCTGGTGTTCGGACTGGGCGCGCTGGAATTGCTGATTATCGGTTCGGCGCTGGCCACATTTCTGGGGTTCGCGGGGTTGCTCGATTGGACCGGCGCGCTGGCGCTCGGCTTTGCGCTGGCGTTCTCCTCTACCGCGATCGTGTTGCCGATTTCAGGCACCCGCACCCCGGTGGGCCGCGCCGCGCTGTCGATGCTGTTGTTCGAAGATATCATGATCGTGCCGATCATCTTCATCCTCGGCGCGCTCGCCCCCAATGCCCAAGGCGAAGGCTGGGCGGGACTCGCCGATACCCTGTGGAAAGGCGGCTTGGTGATCGCGGTGCTGCTGGTGGTTGGCCGCGTGGCGCTGCCCCGGCTGTTCGCTCAGGCGGCGCGCACCAAAAGCCCTGAATTGTTCCTCGCCGCATCCTTGCTGGTGGTGATCGGGGCGAGTCTGGCGACCGCCATCGTCGGCCTTTCGCCCATCGTCGGCGCGCTGATTGCCGGGCTGCTGATTGCCGAGACGGAATATCACACCGAAGTCGAACTGATCATGGAGCCGTTCAAGGGCTTGGCGCTGGGCATATTCCTGATCACCATTGGCATGAGCATCGATCTGGTCGCGATTGGCGCGCAGCTGGGAACGGTCGCGCTGGCGGTGGTCGGCGTGCTGGTGTTCAAGGCGCTGGTCACCGGCATCCTGCTGCGGCTGATGGGCGCGCGGCGCGGGACTGCGGCGGAAACCGGCGTGTTGATGGCCTCGCCATCCGAAACCACGCTGATCGTGCTGGCCGCAGCGACCAGCGCGCTAGTGGTCGATTTTGAGACCGCACAATTCTGGCAGACCGTCACAGCCATCGGGCTGACCGTTACCCCGCTACTGGCCAAGCTGGGCAAGGTCGTCGCGCGCCGGGTTGATAGCGTGGCAGAACATACTGCGGTCAGCGACAGTGATGAACCATGCACCATCATCGTTGGCGGAGGCCGCGTCGGGCGGTTGATCGCCGATATGCTGGAAGCTCACGATCGGCCCTACGTGATGATCGATACGGATCCCGATCTGATCGACCGGGCCAAGCGCGACGGATATTGCGCAACCTTTGGCGATGCCGCGCGCGGCGATGCGCTGACAAGGCTGGGCGTGGAAACCGCGCCCGCCGTGGTATTGACGATGGACGAGCCGGTGCTGGCGCAGCGGTTGGTGGCCAAGCTGCGCGATGCCTATCCCGATCTGCTGATCGTCGCCCGCGCGCGTGACACCGATCACGCCGCCGCCATGTATCGTGCAGGTGCGAGCCATGCTGTGCCCGAAACGCTGGAAAGCTCGCTCCAGCTATCCGAAGCCGTGCTGGTGGATATCGGGGTGGCTATGGGCCCGGTAATCGCCTCAATCCACGCCAAACGCGACGAATTCCGCGAGCAGCTGGAACGTGACGGCGGGCTCAGCGAAAAGCCAAAATTGCGAACGACCAGCGTCGAGGCTTAATCGGCGGGCACCGCCGCCAGCACCGCCTTCACCGCTGCCAAAGCTTCTGCCGCCTTATCGCCGTCCGGGCCGCCGCCCTGCGCCATATCGGGCCGGCCGCCGCCGCCCTTGCCGCCGAGTGCCGCAACCCCTGCGCGCACCAGATCGACCGCGCTGAACCGCGCCGTCAGATCATCGGTCACAGCGGCCGCAATACTGGCCTTGCCGTCATTGACCGCGATCACAGCCGCCACGCCTGAACCAAGCTGTTGCTTGGCCGCATCGAGCAGCGGGCGCAGTTCTTTCGGATCAAGCCCTTCGAGCACTTGGCCGCTAAACTTGACCCCGGCGACATCCTCATCAGCGTTTGCCGCCGCGGCGCCCGAACCGCCGCCGCCCAGCGCCAGCGCTTTCTTCGCCTCAGCCAGCTCCTTTTCGAGCCGTTTGCGTTCGTCCATCAGCGCGGTGATCCGCGCAGGGACGTCTTCGGGTGTCGCGCGGATGACGCTGGCCGCCGCCTTCAACGCTTCCTCGCGCGCCACGAGCCAGGCCCGTGCCGCCTCCCCGGTCAAGGCTTCGATCCGGCGCACGCCTGATGACACCGCGCTTTCCGAAACGATCCGGAACACGCCAATATCGCCGGTGGCGCGCACATGGGTGCCGCCGCACAATTCAACCGAGTAGCTGCGCCCGCCCTGCCCGGCGCGGCCCATCGACAGCACCCGCACTTCGTCGCCATATTTCTCGCCAAACAACGCCAGCGCGCCCGCTTCGACCGCATCATCGGGGGTCATCAGCCGGGTGGAAACCTGTTCGTTGGCGCGGATTTCGGCGTTCACCTCGGCTTCGACTGCCGCAATGTCATCGGGCGTGAGCGGTGCCGGATGCGAGAAATCGAACCGCAAGCGCTCCTCGGCAACCATGCTGCCTTTCTGCGTCACGTGCCCGCCGAGCCGATTGCGCAAGGCCGCGTGGACGAGGTGTGTGGCCGAATGGTTGGCGCGGATACGGTCACGGCGCGCGGTATCGACCTTGAGTTCGACCGTGTCACCAACCGCCACACCGCCTGCGTCAATCCGCACCTGATGCGCGTGCAACCGGCCGAGCGGCTTGGACGTTTCGGTGACGGTGGCCTTGAGGCCCGCAACATTGGCCATCGCACCAGCGTCGCCGGTCTGCCCGCCGCTTTCGCCATAAAACGGGGTCTGGTTGGTGAGGATCACCACCTCATCGCCCGCGCTCGCGGCCTGCACCTCGGCCCCGCCCTTGACGATGGCAACCACGCGGCCTTCACCGCTGGTGGCGGCATAGCCGGTGAATTCGGTCGCGCCTTCGCGTTCGGCGATGTCGAACCACACCTCGCCCGATGCGGCATCGCCGCTGCCCTTCCACGCGGCGCGAGCGGCGGCTTTCTGACGCGCCATCGCGGTGTCGAACCCTGCGCGGTCAACCCCGATCCCGCGCGCGCGCAAGGCGTCCTCGGTAAGATCATAAGGGAAGCCGAAAGTGTCGTAGAGGCGGAAGGCGATTTCGCCGTCAAGCTCGCCGCCAGTGGTCATGTCTCCGGTAGCTTCATCGAGCAATTTCAGACCCTTGTCGAGCGTGCGGCGGAACTGCGTTTCTTCGCGTTCTAGCACTTCTTCGATCAGCGCCTGCCCGCGGCTGAGTTCAGGATAGGCCTGCCCCATTTCCGCAACCAGCGCAGGCACGAGCCGGTGCATCAGCGGCTCGGACGCGCCCAGCAGATGCGCGTGACGCATGGCGCGGCGCATGATCCGGCGCAGCACATATCCGCGCCCCTCGTTGGATGGCAGCACCCCGTCGGCCATCAGGAAACTGGTCGAGCGCAGGTGATCGGCGATCACGCGGTGGCTGGCCGCCTGCTCACCCGCTGCGGCGACATTGGTGAGGTTTTCCGACGCCGCAATCAGCGCCTTGAAGGTGTCGGTATCGTAGTTGTCATGCACGCCCTGAAGGACCGCGGCGATACGTTCGATCCCCATGCCGGTATCGATCGAAGGCTTGGGCAGATCGCGGCGCGAACCATCAATCTGCTGTTCGTATTGCATAAATACGAGGTTCCAGATCTCAACAAAGCGGTCACCGTCTTCATCGGGGCTGCCGGGAGGGCCGCCAAAGATGTGGTCGCCGTGATCGTAGAAAATTTCGGAACATGGCCCGCAGGGGCCAGTGTCGCCCATCGACCAGAAATTGTCATTGGTGCTGATGCGGATGATGCGGTCGTCTGGCAGCCCGGCGATGCGTTTCCACAGCGCGTGGGCATCTTCATCGGTGTGGTAAACGGTGACGGTCAGCTTGTCTTTGGAAAGGCCCCATTCGCGCGTGAGCAGCGTCCAGGCGTGGGCGATCGCCTCTTCCTTGAAATAGTCGCCGAACGAGAAATTTCCCAGCATTTCGAAGAAGGTATGGTGACGCGCGGTATAGCCGACATTGTCGAGATCATTGTGCTTGCCCCCGGCCCGCACGCATTTCTGCGAGGATGCGGCGCGCGGAGATGGCGGGGTTTCGAGCCCGGTGAACACGTTCTTGAACGGCACCATCCCGGCGTTGACGAACATCAACGTCGGATCATTATACGGCACCAACGGCGCAGACGGGGTCGCGGTGTGGCCGGCCTTGGCGAAATAATCGAGGAAGGAGCGGCGGATGTCGTTCGTCGAGGTCATGGCCGTGCAGTTAGGCAATGCGCGCGCGTTACGCAATGGAGCGCGGCATCGGGGAGCGTTGAGCGTTGCAGCCGTGTCACAGCGGAGACACGACAACGACGAAAATCGCAAGTCTGGAGGGGGTCTAGAAGGGGTCTAAGGGGGGTCTAAGAGGGGTCTAACCCACCCCTAACGCGGGCCTGCCGGGTAACGAAAAGCCGGCGCGCGCGACTGGGGAGAAGCACACGCCGGCATTCCGGTTTTCCGGGCTGGAAGTGCACAGCACCTCCGCAACGCCCGCTTGAGGATCAGTCGTCGGAGTCCGCGTCCGGCCCCGTCATCATTTCCTCGGCAACCTTGTCGGTGCGGCTGCGGATTGCAGCTTCCAACCGGTCGCAAACTTCCGGGTTTTCCTTGAGGTAGGTTTTGGCGTTTTCGCGGCCCTGACCAATCCGGATGCTGTCATAGGAGAACCAGCTCCCCGATTTTTCAACCAGCCCCGCCTTCACGCCGAGATCGATAATCTCACCGATCTTGGAGATGCCTTCGCCGTACATGATGTCAAATTCGACCTGTTTGAACGGCGGGGCGACCTTGTTCTTGACCACTTTCACGCGGGTTGCGTTGCCGGTGATTTCGTCGCGATCCTTGATCTGCCCGGTGCGGCGGATGTCGAGCCTGACCGAGGCATAAAACTTGAGCGCATTGCCGCCGGTGGTGGTTTCGGGGTTGCCATACATCACCCCGATTTTCATGCGCAGCTGGTTGATGAAGATCACCATGCAACGCGAGCGGCTGATCGATCCGGTCAGCTTGCGCAGCGATTGCGACATCAACCGGGCCTGAAGCCCGACGTGCGAATCGCCCATTTCACCTTCGATTTCAGCGCGCGGCACCAAAGCCGCGACCGAATCGATCACCAGCACATCAATCGCGTTGGAACGCACCAGCGTATCGACGATTTCCAGCGCCTGTTCGCCGGTATCGGGCTGCGAGACGATCAGCTCGTCAATATCCACGCCCAGTTTCTTGGCATAGACTGGATCAAGTGCGTGTTCGGCATCGACAAATGCCGCCGTGCCGCCGGCCTTTTGCGCTTCGGCGATGACGTGCAGTGCCAGCGTCGTCTTGCCCGAG
The DNA here is from genome assembly GCF_040547625.1 of Porphyrobacter sp. MBR-155. Taxonomy (NCBI): domain Bacteria; kingdom Pseudomonadati; phylum Pseudomonadota; class Alphaproteobacteria; order Sphingomonadales; family Erythrobacteraceae; genus Porphyrobacter; species Porphyrobacter sp. MBR-155. The sequence goes on along the minus strand of NZ_JBEPQB010000005.1, from coordinate 32,685 downwards.
CTTTCCGGGCCATAAACTTCGATCACCCGACCGCGCGGCAAGCCGCCGATGCCGAGCGCAATGTCGAGCCCCAGCGATCCGGTCGAAATCGATTCGACCTGCATCGTTTCCTTCGAGCCCAGCTTCATCGCTGAACCCTTGCCAAACGCCCGATCAATCTGAGCGAGGGCTGCTTCGAGCGCCTTTTGACGGTCCACGGCTTTCTTGTCCTCTTCCACCAGCTTCAATTGCGTAGCCATCGCATGCGCTCCTTACCTTGCCTAGGGGTGATCGGCAGTTATCGACCATCAGCCCTTGCCAAGGATGTATCGCATTTGTTCTGTTGGAACAAGTGGGGAACGAAAATAATTTCCTACAACCCGCGCAATTACTTCGCTGCGCTTGCGTCGGCCTCCTGTTCGGCGCGTGTCTGGCGCAGCACCGCGCCCACCTTGTCGCCGATTGCCGCGACGCTGAACGGTTTGGCGATGAAGTGCATGTCGGGGATGTTGATGTCGCGGCGCAGCTGTTCTTCGGCATAGCCTGACATGAACAGCACCGGCATTTGCGGCAGCCGCGCCCGGATCGCGCGTACCATCGCCGGGCCGTCCATCCCCGGCATCACCACATCGCTGACCACGATATCGAACGCCGCGCCCGGTGCGGCAATCGCGGCCAGCCCTTCTTCGCCGCTGGCGCAGGCGGTCACATCATAGCCTGCGCGCACCAAGGCGCGTTCGGCGACGATCCGCACCATATCCTCATCTTCCACCAGCAGCAGCTTGCCGCCCGCCGACCAGTCGGAGGATACCAGCGGCTGGGCTTCACGCTTTTTCGGAGCCTCCCCGCGATGCACCGGGAAATAGACGGTGAAGCGCGCGCCGGTTGTCCGGCCCGTCTTGTCGGTAATGTTGTCGGCAAAGATGAACCCGCCCGATTGCTTGACGATGCCGTAGGCGGTCGACAGGCCCAGCCCGGTGCCCTTGCCCTGTTCCTTGGTGGTGAAGAAGGGTTCAAACAATTTGGGCAGCACATGCGGCGGAATGCCCCCGCCGGTATCCTGCACGATCAGCACGGTGTAATCGGCGGGCGGGAGCACTTCGGAACCCAGCTGGAGCACCTGTTTGGCCTGCAATGACCGGGTGAACAGCGAAATCCGCCCCGTCCCGTTGCCGCGTGACTGGATTGCATCGCGGGCGTTGACCGCCAGATTCATGATCACCTGTTCCATCTGCTGCGGATCGGCGCGCACCGCGCCCAGATTGCGATCATGCTGGACGTAATAGGTGATCTTTTCGCCCAGCAGGCGCTTGATCAGCGGGCTGACCTCGCTCACCACGTCGGGCAGTTGGATAACCTCGGGCCGCAGCGTCTGCTGGCGCGAGAAGGCGAGCAATTGCCGGGTCAGCGCGGCGGCGCGGTTGGAATTGGCGCGGATCTGCTGGATATCGTCATAATCGCTGTCGCCCGGAATATGGCGCAGCAACATCAGATCGCAGGTGCCGATGATCGCGGTCAGCACATTGTTGAAATCATGCGCGACCCCGCCGGCCAATTGCCCCACGGCCTGCATTTTGGTGGCCTGCGCGACCTGACGGCGCAGCTGGTTTTCCTGGCTCGAATCGGCAAGGCTCAACAGCACGGCCGCTTCGCCCAGCCCGCGCACGCCAGCCAAGCCGAGCGATACTGGCTCTTCGGGGCTATCTACCAGCCGCACGGCAACATCGCCGCTGGTCGATGGCCCGCGCCCGTGGCGGCGCACCGCATCGGACATCGCGGCCTTATCTTCGCGCACCACCAGATCGGTGGGGAAAGCGGGCAAGCCGCGCCCTTCGCGCCCGACCGATCGCAGGAACGCTTCGTTACCAAACAGGAACCGCCCATCGCGATCGGTCATCGCAAGTCCCAACGGCAATTGTGCGAGCAGCGCATCGAGCTGTGCGACCCCCGCCTGCGCTGCGCCGTCCCAGCCAGAACCGATACCCACCCCGCTATCGATCAGCAGCATCAGCGAAGTCGCCTCGTCCGGCCCGGCGGGTGCGGCCCGCGTTTCGGGATCGACCAGCGGCACATCGACCAGCGTTTGCGGGGTGCCGCCGCGCCCTTCGCGGGCAAAGAAGATGCGGTCACGTTCGTCCGAGCGCAGGAAGCTGACAAAATCCTGCCCCACCAGCGTCGCGCGATCATCACCCGCAGCGCGTTCGGCAAACCCGGTGCTGACCGCGCGGATCACGCCGTCTGCCGTGGTAATCGCGGTTTCAATCCCGGCGCGGCTGAGCATTTTGCCAAACGGCCCGGCCAGATCGAGCGCACCCAGATCAGCGCCGCTTTCACGCGTGATCGGGCGCAGCCGCCAGATCAGGTGGTCTTCGCCCCGCCCGGCGCGCTGTGCGGAAATATGCCAATCGCTTTCATCCAGCCCCGCCACCTTGTCGAGCGCGGCCGACCCATCGCGCCACGCCGTGCGGGCGAGCAGCGTCACCGCCTCCAGCGCATCGCGTTCAAACGGCAACGCGGGCGGCGCGGCGCTGACCCCGAAGCTGTCCAGAAACAGGCTGTTGGCGCACACCATGCGGTTGGCGCGATCGGTGATGGCGATGGCCTCGCCCGCGCGCTCTATCGCGGCGACGGTGACGCTCCAGTCCGGGGCAGCGATGCTGTCAGTTGCAGGTTCGGCGCGCATCCGGTCAAGCAGCATCACCCCGCCCAGCAACACGCCCGCGCCCAGCACAAAGGTGATCGCCACCAGCCAGCTTTGCGTAGCGGCGAACAGCACTGCCGCGCTGACTGCCAGCGCACCGCCGAGGCCCAGCATCAGCGTGGATGGCGGCGCAGCGCCTTCGCTCTGCGCCGCGGCTGGGGCGAGAAGCACGTTGGGGCGGTGTGAGGGGGTACCGGTGGGGCGGGACAAACGGGACGCTCCTGTTGCAAAAATCAGCCAACCGCAAACGCCCGCGCGTGCCGATGGCTTCGCGTCTGTCCTACTGCGAGCCGAGCCGCTGGTCGAGCCGCGCTTCCATAACCTTCAACCGTTTGGCGCGCCGCCGCAACACCACAGCGCGCCAGACCCAGCCGGAAATAATCCAGCCGAGCGCGGCACCGACCACCGCAAGGACGATAAAGCCAAACGCGGTCGTTCCGGCCATCTGGAAGAAATCGACTACCGCTGCCCACGCCCCCGATTCCATCGCCACATTCGCCAGCGCGGGCCCGTCTGCATCAATTCGCAAGGTGAAATGGCCGACCTTGTTGGCGACCACCAGCCAGAACGGCAGCGTGAACGGGTTGGTGACAAATGTTACCAGCGCCGCCAGCGGCACATTGGCGCGCGATGGCAGCGCCAGAAACGCAGCGAGGAAAATCTGCCCGACCGGGATGATGAACGCCGCGAACAGCCCCAATGCCACCCCGCGCGGCACCGAACGGCGGGTAAAGCGCCACAACTCGGGCGACAGAAAACGGTGCGCAATCGGCGCAAGGTATTTGTTGCGCGCCATCTCTTCGCGTGAGGGCATGTGCTTGCGGATCAAGTCCATCGCCCAGGTCTTTGAACGCCAAGACACAGGCCGTTGACGAGGGTCAGGCGTGGTCACAGCTGCACCTCTCCGCCGAAGCGCAGGCGCGCGGCGTAAATCCGGTAAGAACCGGCCAAGTTCAGCATGGCCACCATGATTGCCCATATGGGTAGCACCAGCGTGCTGACCAGTGTGTGAATTGCCCGCAAGAGGATAAATTTCAGCCGCACCTTTGCATCAGCCCTTTTCGCGCATCAGCCGCGCTTTGTCGCGTTTCCAGTCGCGTTCCTTGGTGGTGGCGCGCTTGTCGTGGGTTTGCTTGCCCTTGGCGAGCGCGAGTTCAACCTTGGCGCGGCCGGTGCTGTTGAAATAGACCATCAGCGGCACCAGCGTCATCCCCTTGCGCTCCACCGCGCCGAGCAGCTTTTCGATCTCGCGTTCGTGCAGCAGCAATTTGCGCGGGCGGCGCGGTTCGTGGTTCAAACGGTTGCCGTGGCTGTATTCGGGGACGTTGGCGTTGATCAGCCATACCTGCCCGTCCTTCACCTCGGCATAGCTTTCGGCAATGCTCGCCTCACCTGCGCGCAGGGCCTTCACTTCTGTGCCCTGCAAGGCCAGCCCCGCTTCGAACGTGTCCTCGATATAGTAATCGAACCGCGCCCGGCGGTTTTCGGCGACGATCTTGAGCTTGTCGAAGGTGACGGGTTTGGGGCGTGCCATGGGACGCGCGATGTAGGCATTGGCGCGCCAAAAAGCGAGGGGGCATCGGGGGCTTTGCGCTTTTGCTGCGCGCAAGCTAGTCGATGGGCACACAGCACGGGGAAACGCGCCAGCATGGAATCAGCCCAGCCATTCACCATCGCGGGCGAGGATTTAGCCCCCGGCACCGCGCGCGATGTTGCCTTCCCGATCACCACACTGGCGACCGGCACAGCGTCATCACTGGGCGTGCGGGTGCTCCACGGCGCGCGTTCCGGCCCGGCAGTGTTCGTCAGCGCCGCGATCCACGGGGATGAAATTATCGGCACGGCGGTGGTGCAGCGGCTGGCGCAGGAGCTCGACCCGCAGACATTAAGCGGCACGGTGCTGCTGGTGCCGGTCGCCAATATCTTCGGCTTCATGACTCGTTCGCGCTATCTGCCCGACCGGCGCGATCTCAACCGCAGCTTTCCGGGCAGCGCGGGCGGATCGCTGGCGGGACAGTTGGCGAGCATTTTCTACCGTGAGGTGGTGGGGCGCTGCCAGCTGGGGATCGATATCCATTCAGCCGCAGTGCACCGCTACAACCTGCCCCAAATCCGTATTGCAGCAGGCAACACTGGTCTGGTCGAACTGGCGATGGCGTTCGGCGCGCCGGTCATCATCGAAAGCCCCCTGCGCGATGGATCCTTGCGCGATCTGGCGCAAAAAAAGGGCGTCGATATGCTGCTGCTGGAGGCGGGCGAAGCCTTGCGGTTTGACCGGCTCTCGATTGAAACGGGCGTGGCGGGCGTCACCCGCGTGCTTGCGCATCTGGGCATGATCGCGGCGGATGATGGCCTCGCCACCGTCGGCATTCCGGCGCGCGCCAACCATTCGGTATGGGTGCGATCCCCGCGCGGCGGGGTGGCGCATATGCAGCGCGAATCCGGCGATCCGGTGCGCAAAGGCGATGTGCTGGCGCGGGTCAGCGGGGTGTTTGGCGAGGAAGCATTGGAACTCATCAGCCCGATCGACGGCATCATCATCGGCCACGCCACCTTGCCGGTGGTGCATCAGGGCGACGCGCTGTTCCACATCGCCCAGATCGCCCACCCCGAACGCGTCGGCGCGCAGATCGAAAGCATCACCGAAGCGATTCTGGCGAGCGAGCCGGAAGGTTCAGCCAAGGCGCTGCTTGATGAGGACGAGGTGATTTAGGATAACAGCCTATCAACCCGCCTTCGCCGCGCCCTACCCTTGATCGGCTTTTTGTAGTATCACTTGGCGTAGTTCAAAAACTCTCCGGGGGGGGATATCATGATACGGAAGCCCGTGGCCGCAGGCGCGCTGATTGCATTGACTTTTCCGGCGATGCTCAGCGCTGACGACAATTCTTTTTCGTTCCCGATCGACGAATTGCGATTCAATAAAATCACACCCGCCGCAACCTTAAGCCTCGCCAACAAGGCAACGGTGAAAACAGTCGCGGCGCGGCGATTGGTGGTGTCCGGGCCAAACCCCGAATTCACTGTCACCGCTGTGGCCTCTTGCAAGGACGGTGCAAAGCTGACCGGCGTGCAAGTATTCGCTGGTGGAATGGTCAATCATGGTGGCCAACTTTTCCCGATGCAGGGGTGGGGCCAATCGGCCAAAAACACCGCGATCGCAGGGCAGAAGGCGGCCCTGGTCACGATGAAGGTCAAAGTGAACATGACGCGTGAGGCAAGCAATAGCCTTGTCGACCTGACCTTCAATCCGGCGCGCGAATTCGAAAGCAAGCTGGCAGCCTTCGCAGCCAAGGGTGGATCAGCCGTGTATTATATGCAGGCCGCCGAAGCGTTCGACATGACAATCCCGATCCATTTTGCGGCCTGGTGCAAGATGGGGCCGAACGACACGAACTTCCCCAACATGGAAAGGGGCGGTTTCGTCCGTCGTGATGTCCCGGTAACTATCCTTTACCAAGGCGATCCGAAAATCGTTGATGGCGTTGGCGTCAGGGCCACAGTCGGCGGAACTGAGGGCGGAAAGATAGCCCCTCCTGCCAAACCCAAGCCGCAACGGGTCAAGACACCGGAATAGCTGCCGGTGATTGTGCTTTCACGCCAGCCCAGCTGAAACCAACGCTTCATCCACGGCGCGCTTTGCCTCATCCGAGCATTCGACCAGCGGCAGGCGCACCTCTGGCTCGATCCAGTCGTGCACGCGGGAAAGCGCATATTTCACCGGCGCGGGGCTGGCGTCGGAGAACATTGCATAGTGCAGCGGGAACAGGCGATCATTTAACTGCCGCGCCTGCTGCAATTCGTTCGCCGCAATCGCTGCGTGGAACTCGGCACACAGCGCAGGCGCAACATTGGCTGTCACCGAAATGCACCCGCGCCCGCCTGCCGCCGCGTGGGGCAGCCACAACTCGTCATTGCCCGAAAGCTGGCAGAAATCGCGCCCGATACCCATGCGGTGATCGGCCACGCGCGACAGATCGCCGCTGGCATCCTTGATCGCGATGATCCGGTCGGGATATTTGCGCACCAGTTCGACCACCGTGTCATCCAGAATATCGGTCACGGTGCGCGCGGGCACATTATACAGCACGATCGGTAGTTCGCAGTTTTCCGCCAGATAGCTGAAATGCGCCACCAACCCGCGCTGGCTGGGGCGGTTGTAATAGGGGGCGACGCACAGGCCCGCCGCCGCGCCGGCCTTTTTGGCGAAGTTCATGTGCAGCGCGGCGTTGCGGGTGTCGTTCGATCCGCAGCCAGCAATCACCGGCACGCGGCCGGCCGCCTGTTCGATGCACACCTCGATCACGCGGTGATGTTCCGCGTTCGACAGGGTCGAGGCCTCCCCCGTCGTCCCGCAGGGCACCAAAGCCGCGCTGCCATTGTCGATCTGCCAGTCGACCAATCGCCGGAAGGCGCTCTCGTCAAACGTCCCGCCGCGAAAAGGAGTCACCAGAGCGGGTATCGATCCGCTGAACATTGCCATTTTCCTGCCAAAGCCATTAGGTAAGGTGGATCAAGGTGCGAAATGAAGCTTCACGTCCCTCTCCTGTTAAGCGCCTGATAAGGAGCCGATTGGCACTATGTCCAGCATGGACCGTAATTCTATGATTTCCTTGCGGGTTCTGACCGCGATTGGATTCGGCACGGCGATGGTCGCTGCCGCGCCGCTGGCCGCGCAGGTTTACGTTGCGCCTGCGGGCGATAATATGGTCGCGCGTCAGCCCGCCGCGATCAGCGCAGCGGTGGCCCGGTGGGAAGTGCTCCACGCCAATCGGGAACTGGCATTTGCCGATTATGCGGGGTTTGTGCTGGCCTATCCCAGCTTCCCGCGAACGGAAATCCTGCGCCTGCGGGCTGAGGCCGCGCTGGAGAAGGAGGCCCCGCCGCAGGCCGATCTGCTACGCTATTTCGATGCCAACCCGCCGCTGACCAATCCGGCGCGCGCACGCTATGCGCTGGCGCTGGCCGGGGCGCAGCGGCCCGAAGCCGTGGCCGAAGCGAGGCTGGCATGGCGCGGCGGCGCGATGAGCGATCCGGCGGAGCTGTATCTGTCGGGCCTGTATGGCGCGCAATTCTCGCCTGAAGATCACGCCGTGCGGATGGATGCGCTGTTGTGGCAGGGCAATGCCGATGCGGCAGCGCGGCAGGTGATGAACCTGCGCGAAGCTGACCGGGCGTTGCCGCTCGCCCGCCTGTCGCTGCTGCGCGGTGCGCGGCCCGAGGCCGCTGGCCTTGCGGTGCCCGCCGGGGCTGAGGCCGATCCGGGCTATATCTTCAACCTCGTCAAACATCTGCGCGCTACCGGCCAAGCCGGGGAAGCGGTGCGGGTGTTCGCCAGCCGCCCGACCTTCACCCGACCTGCCCGCGATCCCGAAACCTTCGTGGGTGATCTGCTGGCGCTCGCCAAGGCAAGCGGCGCGCGCGGCGCAGTGCAGGTTGCCAGCCGCACCGATGATCTGTTCGCGCCGGGCACCGACCTTTCGCTCACAAGCTTTACCTTGCGTGATCGTTACACCGATCTGATGTGGCTGGGCGGCACCAAAGCGCTGTGGGATCTGGGTGACGGCGCGGCGGCCGCACCGCTGTTCCAACGTTATGGCGATGCCGCCAAGACCCCGCTGACCAAGGCCAAGGGCTATTTCTGGGCGGGCCGCGCCGCGCGCCAATCGGGCAATGAAGCCGATGCGGTGCGTTATTTTGAAATGGCGGCGCGCTGGCCTGATTATTACTACGGCCAGTTGGCGCTCGCGGCGATGAACCGCCCGATGCCCGCCTTTGCCCCCCTGCCCCAACCCGCGATGGACGCATCCGTGCGCGCCGAATTTGAAAGCCGCCCGCTGGTCAAGGCGATCCGCGCCATCGCCGCAGGTCGCCGCGACTGGCGCACCGAACGCCGCTTTTTCGAGGCGCTGGGCGATGAGGCTGACAGCCCCGAAGAAATGCTGATGGCCGCCATGCTGGCGCGCGAAACCGGGCTTGATGAAATGGCCGTGGTGCTGGGCATGAAAGCGGGCGAAAACGGGCTGGCCGGGCTGGAACGGATCGGCTTTCCCACCGTCTCCACCCCGCCTGTCGTCAATGACTGGGTGATGGTGCACGCGATCAGCCGTCAGGAAAGCGAATTTGACCAGCACCGCGAAAGCCATGCCGGTGCGCGCGGGGTGATGCAGTTGATGCCGGGCACCGCGCGCGAACAGGCGGGCAAGCTGGGGATCAATTACCTGTCAGCCGATCTGACCGCTGCGCCGCATTACAATATCCAGCTGGGCGATGCCTATTTCGTCCGGATGATGAGCTATTACGGCGGGGCCTATCCGCTCGCAGTGGGGGCTTACAATGCCGGGCCGGGGCGGGTGAACCAATGGCTGCGACTGAACGGCGATCCGCGCCGGGGCGATACCGACTGGGTCACATGGGTTGAGAAGATCCCGGCCAATTTCGAAACCCGCTATTACATCATGCGGGTGATTGGCAATGCGGTGACCTATTCGCATATGTATCCGGCCGAAGCGGGCCTGCCGCGCCCGGTCGATGCCTTCCTGCGTTGATCCCCTGCGCGTCATGAAAGTTCAGGGTCAACCGATCACGCCTGCGGGCATGGCTGCGTTAAAGGCGCGCTATGACCTGTTGCTCGGCAGCGAACGCCCGGCGATTGTCGAGATTGTCAGCTGGGCGGCAGGCAATGGTGATCGCAGCGAGAACGGCGATTATCTCTATGGCCGCAAGAAAATGCGCGAGATCGACCGTGAACTGACGCATTTGATCAAGCGGATGAAGGCGCTGAGGGTGGTTGATCCGGCGGCGCAGATTGACCGCAGCCGGGTGTTTTTCGGCGCGCAGGTGGTAATTGCTGACGCGGATGACAACAGCCAAACCGTGACGCTGGTCGGCGATGATGAACAGGATGCGGGCGCTGGCCGGATCGGCTGGAACTCCCCGCTCGCCAAGGCATTGCGCGGCGCGCAGGTGGGTGATCTGCGGATGGTCTCCGTGCCGTCGGGTAGCCGCGAATGGGAAGTGTTGAGCATCGCCTATGACTAGGCTGTTCGCCCCGATAGCTGTGGCCGCCGCCCTGCTGATCACCCCGCCGCTGGCTGCGCGTGACAGCCTTGGGGTGTATGACGGGTGGGCCGCGTTCAAGGATGTGAGGCCGCTACGCTGCTATGCCATCGCCAAGGCGCAAGGATCACCGCCCGCGCCCGCCTATGCCACAATCTCGACATGGCCGGACAGGAAGGTGCGCGGGGCGCTACACCTGATGCTGTCGCGCGAAGTGGTGGACAAGGCTCCGGTGCGGCTGGCTATCGGCGCAAACCGTTTCACCCTCGTCGCCAAGGGCCGCAATGCCTGGGCCAAGGACGCGCGCGACGACGCCGCAATCATCGCCGCGCTGCGCTCTGCCAGCCGGATGAGCGTATCGGCAAGCAGCACCAAGGGCGGCCGGTTTACTGACCGCTACGCCCTTGCCGGAGTGGCGACGGCGATGGATGCGGCAACCGTAGCTTGCGCCAAGCCGCGCTGACTGGTCAAACCGCGCATCCGCGACTATAGGCGCTCCACCCATGGCCGATACTGCACTCATGACCATCCCGGGCCTCAGCGACCCGGTGCCTGCCGCGCGTGACATCACGCCGCGCGCCGACGGGCGTATTGACCTCCTCGGTCTGTCTCGGCCGCGCATCTGCGAATTGTTCGCCGCCGCCGGGTTGGACGCCAAAGCGGCCAAACTGCGCGCCAAGCAGGTGTTCCACTGGCTCTATCACCGCGGCGTCACCGATTTCGACGCGATGACCGACATCGCCAAGTCGATGCGCCCGTGGCTCAGCGAACGCTTTGTGATCGGGCGGCCAGAGATTGTCGAGGCGCAGCACTCCGCCGATGGCACCCGCAAGTGGCTGCTGCGCACCGCCGATGGCCACGATTACGAGATGGTGTTCATCCCAGATGAGACGCGCGGCACGCTGTGCGTTTCCAGCCAGGTCGGCTGCACGCTTAATTGCACCTTCTGTCATACTGGCACGATGCGGCTGGTGCGCAACCTGACGCCGGGCGAGATTGTCGGCCAGGTGATGCTCGCGCGCGACGCGCTGGGCGAATGGCCGAAAGCCGGAACTACCGCGAATCCCCGCGCAGGCGGGGACCTCGGGCAATATGGCGCTATCCCGACTGAGGCCCCCGCCGTCGCGGGGGCGCACAATAATGCCGATGACGAGGACGAGGACGACTTCGAATACACCGCCGATGGCCGGTTGCTGACCAACATCGTGATGATGGGCATGGGCGAACCGCTTTATAATTTCGATCATGTGCGCGATGCGCTGATGCTGGTGATGGATGGCGATGGCCTCGCCCTGTCAAAGCGCCGCATTACCCTGTCGACCAGCGGCGTAGTGCCGATGATGGCACGCTGCGGCGCTGAAATCGGCGTGAACCTCGCAGTGTCCTTGCACGGCGTGCGCAAGGAAGTGCGCGATGAACTGGTGCCGCTGAACAAGAAATACGGGCTTGAAGACCTGCTACAGGCCTGCGCCGATTACCCCGGTGCATCCAACGCGCGGCGCATCACGTTTGAATATGTGATGATCAAGGGCAAGAACGATTCCGATGATGACGCGCGCGAATTGGTGCGGCTGCTCAAAGCCTATAATCTGCCCGCCAAGGTCAACCTGATCCCGTTCAACCCGTGGCCCGGCAGCGGCTATGAATGTTCCGATCCCGACCGCATCCGGCGTTTTTCCAACATCGTGTTCGAAGGCGGCATTTCCGCCCCGGTGCGCACGCCAAGGGGGCGCGATATTGACGCGGCCTGCGGCCAGTTGAAAACCGCTGCGGAAAAGAAATCGCGCGCGCAGCGCGACCGTGAGGCAGCGGCGGCGGCGGCGGCGGCCGTCTAGCCTGACCGATGGACGTGCCGCTCAGCCGCCCGCTCGAAGCCATCTGCACCGGCACCGCCCGGCCCTTCAACGGCGCAGAATTGAGCGCGATCATGAAACGCCCGCGCGAAGGCATGGTGCAGGTGCTGGCCGATGGCCTCGCGCCCGATGAACAGGCCGACCGGCACCACCATGGCGGGCCGGACATGGCGCTGCATCTCTACCCGCTCGATCACCATGATGATTGGGCCGAGGTGCTTGGCCATCACCCGCTATTGGCCGAGCCCGGCTGCTTTGGATCGAACCTTGCGGTGCGCGGGTTGACCGAGGACATGGTGCATATTGGTGATCGCTTTCGGCTGGGGCCCAAGACAACCGGGGCGCTGATCGAAATCAGCCAGCCGCGCCAGCCGTGCTGGAAGATCGAACATCGCTTTGATCGCAAAGGCATGGTTGCGCGCATCGTAACAACGGGGCGCTGCGGGTGGTATTTCCGCGTGATCGAGGCGGGCGACGTAACAGCGGGTGATTTGCTGGAGCGAGTCGCAATCGGGGCGACAGATTGGAGCGTCGCGCGGGTGTTTCGCGCGCTGATGGCCGGGAAAGCCACCGCTACCGAACTTGAAGAACTCGCTGTGCTTGCCCCGCTCAGCCGCAAATTGCGCGAAAAAGCGGCGCAGAAACAGGGTTAGCAACGGCTTGTCGCGCGCCAACGCCGGTTCATCCAACCCTGCTGCTTCCTGCCAAGTCCGTTCATGCTACATTCGCTTTAGATGAACGATAACGGTCGTGCTCCATCGGGGAGCCCTCACAAGGGAAACGACCATGAAACACCTCGCCATCTTCGCCGCTGCCGGTTCGCTGGCGTTTTTTGCCGCCCCAGCGCAGGCGGTCGAGCTGCCCGCAGCGCCCGCTGTCGCGGCGTTCAACCACACCGCGAACCCCATGGTGCCGGTCGCCTCCTATGATCGTGATCGCTATGATGATCGCCGCAAATACCGCGGACGTGACCGCGATGATCGCCGCTACAGCCGTGATCGCCGCCACCATAACGACCGCTACGATGGCCGCCGTCTAAGCCGCAACGACCGCGTATGGCGCGGCAATGACGGGCGCTATCGCTGCCGCCGCGATGATGGCACCGTGGGCCTGGTGATCGGTGCCGGCGTCGGCGCGCTGATTGGCCGCGAAGTCGACAATCGCGGTGATCGCACGCTCGGCACCGTACTTGGCGCAGTCGGCGGCGGTCTGCTGGGCCGCGAAGTCGACCGGGGCGGCGCACGCTGCCGCTGATTACGGACGAGGCGGGCTTACCACCAATGGCAAGCCCGCCTCGTTACCGTGCCCCGTTCATGACTCTTTAAAGCGGGAACCAGCATGGATGATGATAATGATGCCGTTAATAGCAGCCAACCAAAAGGAACTGCCGTGAAGAAACTAGCGATAATTCTCGCCGCTGGCGCAATGACGCTCCCGATCGCTGCGCCTGCGCAAGCCGATCCCCCGCCGCACGCGCCCGCATATGGCAAGCGCGCCAAGGACAGGATCTATGATGATCGCGGCTATTACCTCGAACCGCGCCGCCTGAGCCGTAATGATCGTGTATGGCGCGGGGATGATAACCGCTATTACTGCCGCAGGGACAATGGCACCACCGGTCTGGTGATCGGCGCAGGCGTAGGCGCGCTGGCCGGGGCCGAACTTGCACGCGACAAGACGCTTGGTGCGGTGATCGGCGGTGTGGCAGGCGGCCTGATCGGTCGCGAAATCGACCGCGGCGAGCTGCGCTGCCGCTAGGCTCAGACAGCGGCGCGCGTCTCGCGGATTGAAGCGCGCCGCTGGCCCTGTTAGCGATGGCTTATGCCCATCGTGACCCATCTGCCCGCATGACCCGCCCCGCTGTGCTGGTAACCGGCGGGGCGACCCGCATCGGCGCAGAAATCGTGCGCGGCTTTGCTGCGGCAGGATGGCACGCGGTGATCCATTCGCGCAGCTCCGGTGGAGAGGCCGATACGCTCGCCGCCAGCTTGCCCTCTGCCGAAACGGTGCAATTCGACCTTGCCGATCATGAAGCCGCGGTGTCCGCGATCATCGCGCTGGCTGCGCGGCTGCCCGATTGGCGCTGTCTGGTGAATTCGGCTGCGGTGTTCGAATATGACGGCGCAATTGCGCTCGACCCGGCGACCAACCGGGCGGCGATGCAGGTCAACGCGCTCGCCCCGGCGCGGCTGGCGCAGGCCTTTCTCGCCCATGCGGTGAGTGCTGGCGTGCGCAGCGTGATCAACATCACCGACATGAAGATCGAAAACACCAACCCCGATTTCTTCAGCTACACCATGTCCAAACACGCGCTGGCCGCCACCATCGGGATGATCGCCAAAAGCGATGCTTTCGCGGACGCGCGCATCTATGGCCTCGCGCCGGGGGCTGTGCTGGCCAGCCATGATCAGCGTGAGGAGGAAACCGAGGTTTCGCACCGCATGAACCTGCTGAAACGCAAAACCGGCGCGGATGAAATCGCGGATGCAGCGCTGTTTCTGGCGAACGGCGCACTGGCCAGCGGGCAGACATTATTCGTCGACAGCGGGCAACACCTGCTGGATCAGCCGCGCGACGTGATCTGGCTGGCGCGCGCAGCGGCAGCGGGCGGCGCGGCTATCGGGTTCTGATCCACACCCGCCCGTTGCGAAAGCCGCACTTTTGAGTAACATAATGTATTAAACACACGAAAGAGTCCGCATGAGCAAAACCCTCCTCGATCGCTTCCTCTCGCGCGGCGTCAAGCATGGCCGCCTCGGCGTGGTGTTTGCCGATGGCAGCACCAGCACCTATGGCACCCCTGCCCCCGGCTTTCCCGAGATTGTGCTGCGCCTGACCGATGCCAAAGTGCCGCGCGACATCATTCTTGATCCGCGTCTGGGTGCGGCAGAAGCCTTCATCGATGGGCGCCTGCTGATCGAGGAAGGCGACGTGATGGGCCTCATCAGCCTGCTGCGCGCCAACAACGCCTGGGACAAGGGCGGCGATATCGGCTCGCCCAGCCTGATCAAACGGCTGGTCAATCGCGCCAGCTTTGCCGCTGAACAGATCAACAACCGGGTCGGATCGAAAAAGAACGTCGCGCACCACTATGACATCGGCAACGCGCTCTATGCGTTGATGCTGGACAGTGAGCACTGGCAGTATTCCTGCGCCTATTGGCCGCGCGATGACATGACACTTGGCGAAGCGCAGGGTGCAAAGCTGGCGCATATTGCCAAGAAGCTGGCATTGTCGCCGGGGCAGAGGGTGCTGGATATTGGCTGCGGCTGGGGCGGGATGGCGATCCATTTGGCGCGCCACCACGATGTCCACGTCACCGGGATCACCCTATCCGAAGAACAGGCCGCGCTCGCCCGGGAAAAGGTGCGCGCCGCGGGGGTTGCCGACAAGGTCACGATCAGCCTCGAAGATTACCGCGATACCGCCGCTTCGGGCCGCCGGTTCGACCGGATTGTATCGGTCGGGATGTTCGAACATGTCGGACGCGCGCAGTTCGAAACCTTTTTCGAAGCCTGCGCCCGGATGCTGGCCGATGATGGGGTAATGTTGCTGCACACCATCGGCCGCATGGGCAGCCCCGGCACTACCGATGCCTTTACCCGCAAATATATCTTCCCCGGCGGCTATATCCCGGCGCTGTCGGAAACAGTCGCCGCTTCGGAGAAATTCCGCCTAATCGCGTCGGATGTTGAAACGCTACGGCTGCATTACGCCAAGACGATCCGCGTGTGGTATGACAACTGCGTCACCCATCGCGGTGCGATCATCGGCCTGCACGATGAACGGTTTTACCGGATGTGGACGTTCTATCTGGCAGGCGCGGCCACGGTGTTTGAATATGGCAGCATGTGCAATTACCAGATCCAGTTCATCCGCAGCCGCCACGCGTTGCCAATCACCCGCGATTATCTGCTAAAAAGCGAGTAGCGTCAGGGTTTAAGCCGCCTCGCCCACTTCGGGGCGATTGCGCGGGCGGTAAACTGGGCCAAACCCCATCAGCGCCGCGCCCACCAGTGGCAGCGCCACCACCCACCAGCGGATGCCTGAAATGCTGTCTGGGCTGGCGATAGTCAGCCCTGCGGTCGCCCCCAATCCCGCGCAGATCGCCACCACTCCCAGCACCGTGCGCAGCCGCGGCACAGTGCGCCCGCCCCGGATCGGACCAAAGCTGCGTTCGTGCCGCGCGAAAATCACAATCAACGGCAACAGCGCAAGAATATAAATCGCAATCCACAGCGGCCGCGAAAGCCACCATGCACCCGTGCCGGGGATCGTATCGAGGCCGAGCCCGCCAAATGCCAGCCAGCTGACTGTCATCACCAGCACAAAGGCCGTGAGATGCCACAGATAAACGGTCATGATCATCCCGTTCATCAGCACGGTCGCTGTCCAGACGCCCAGATTGTTCAACATCCTGCGGCCCAGCGGTTCAAGCGCGAGCACCAGTCCGACCTGCACCACGCCCAAGGCAAATAGCGCCAGCGTCGGGGGCAATGAGTTGGAAAATCCGCCGGGGGCGGACACCATCGAAACAGGGTAAAAGCCATAGACCGTGATCGAAATCAGCACGGCCAGCCCCACCCCAAACCACGCCAGCGCAAACAGCCGGTTGTCAAACCGCCCGGCGCGCCACGCGAAACCAAGCTGATGAATCGCCAGAAACACCCACAGGAAATTGGTGAAATTGATGTACGGCACACCGACCGTAAAGGTCAGCCAATCGGTCAGCATTGCCGCCGGGATAAACACCGCAAAACTCAACCAGCCAAACCGCGCCCACGCCCGGTAAGCGATCGGGGTGAAGGCCGTTACCAGCAGATAAACCGCCAGGAACCACACGGGGATCAACGCGGCCTCGGTTGCCATGCGGATCTGTTCGCGCGGCAGGCCAGCCTGCGTCAGCACCACCGCCAACGCCGCCCACAGCAGCAAAACCGGAAATGTTGGCGTGATCAGCCGCTGCACCCGGTTCGCCAGCCAGTCACGGTACACGCCCGCCTGCCCCGGCGCGGCCTTTCGCGTGATCACGTCCCAGCTCACCGAATTGGAATAGCCGCCAACCAGAAAGAACACTGGCATCACCTGAAAACCCCAGGTCAGCCAATGCGCCCACGATGCCACCGACAGCAGATCCCCGCGCCGCAGCGCGCCCGCTTCGTCCACGTAAAGCCCGGCCATCAGCCAATGCCCGAACACCACCGCGAGAATCGAGACCGCGCGCAGAAAATCGACCCAGCGGTTGCGCTCCTCCGGCGTATGCACCGCCAAATCGCGCGCCTTGCTCCACATCTGCAACATCATGCCCCCCTGAAAATCGCTATAATGCTATCCCCTCAACGCCTTAGGAAACAAGTCTGACCAAAGCATTGATGCGCGCGCGACCGCCTGCTAACGCGCGCGGCGTTCTTTCATCAAGGAAATTCCCCATGTCCGATATCAAGCGCGTCGTCCTCGCCTATTCCGGCGGGCTTGATACCAGCGTTATCGCCAAGTGGCTGAGCACTGAACGCGGGCTGGAGGTCGTCACCTTCACCGCCGATCTGGGGCAAGGCGAAGAAATCGAACCCGCCCGCGCCAAGGCCCGCGCGATGGGTATTCCCGATCATCACATCTTTATCGAAGACCTGCGCGAAGAATTCGTGCGCGATTTCGTATTCCCGATGATGCGTGCCAATGCCCGTTATGAAGGCGATTATCTGCTCGGCACGAGCATCGCGCGCCCGCTGATTTCCAAACGGCTGGTGGAAATCGCGCATCAGACCGGCGCGGATTTCATCGCCCACGGCGCCACCGGCAAGGGCAATGATCAGGTGCGGTTCGAACTTTCCGCCTATGCGCTTGACCCGGATATCAAGGTGATCGCCCCGTGGCGCGAATGGGATCTGACTAGCCGCACGGCGCTGATCGCATGGGCCGAAGCGCACCAGATTCAGGTGCCAAAGGACAAGCGCGGCGACAGCCCGTTTTCAACCGATGCGAACCTGCTGCACACCTCGTCCGAAGGCAAAGTGCTCGAAGATCCGTGGGAAGAAACCCCCGATTACGTCTATTCACGCACGGTCAACCCGGAAGACGCGCCCGATACGCCCGAATATATCACCATCGATTTCGAACGCGGCGATGGGGTGGCGCTGAACGGTGATGCGATGTCACCCGCCACGCTGCTGACCGCGCTCAATGACCTCGGCCGCAAGCATGGGATCGGGCGGCTCGATCTGGTCGAAAACCGCTTTGTCGGGATGAAATCGCGCGGGATGTACGAAACCCCCGGTGGCGAAATCTACGCTCGCGCCCATCGCGGGATTGAACAGATCACGCTGGATCGCGGCGCAGCGCATCTGAAAGACGAACTTATGCCGCGCTATGCCGAACTGATCTACAACGGCTTCTGGTTCTCGCCAGAGCGCGAAATGTTGCAGGCCGCGATTGACCTTAGCCAGGACAAGGTGAACGGCACCGTGCGGCTCAAGCTGTACAAGGGCCTGGCCAGCGTGGTCGGGCGCAAATCGCCGCACTCGCTCTATTCCGAAGCGCACGTCACGTTTGAGGATGACGCCGGGGCCTATGATCAGAAGGACGCCGAAGGCTTTATAAAGCTCAACGGCCTGCGGCTGCGGCTGCTCGCCCGGCGCAACCGCGCTGGGTAGATGCGCGCCTTCGCGCGACGCTTGATCCCGATTCGATTCGCTGGCGGGAACGACGAACATCGCCCTAAAGGGCGCTGTGAGGTCGACTTTCCGCCCATTCCTGCGCGCCGCACCTGACAAATGCGACAAGCTGTTGACTTATCCACCTGTGTCCACAGGGGATCCGGGCAAAAGTGGAAAACTCAAGGATGCAGATGTTGCCAGATCGCCGGTTGAGGCGCACTTTCAACTTGTCTTCGGGACACGGATCAACCGGAACAGACCGCCGCAAGGCCTTGAAGTTCTGATGATTTAATTCCCAAGGATGGCGGTGGAACATGTCCACGCGTTCATCGAGAGACGGCTTGGAAGAGGCTTCGGCCAAATGCAAGCGGGCTCGTTTGAGAAGGACGCGACGCAGTTTTACCGGACAGGCCGGGTAATCTGGCCGGAACGGGTGGCAAGGATGGCGCAAGCCTGAAAAGCCGCAAGCCCGGATCGGCAAAGGGACGCGGTCTCGGCCAGGCAACTGCGCATGGCAGCGAAAACCGGGGCCTTAGGGCTTGGGCAGACGCAGCAGGGCAGGAGCGAAAGCCGGATGCCGGTGCGAGCGCCGATGACGAAACTCTGATGCGCCAGTCGCAAGACACCAATCGCAAGATTGGGCGAGCAGAGCCA
This sequence comes from Porphyrobacter sp. MBR-155, assembly GCF_040547625.1. Classification (NCBI taxonomy): domain Bacteria; kingdom Pseudomonadati; phylum Pseudomonadota; class Alphaproteobacteria; order Sphingomonadales; family Erythrobacteraceae; genus Porphyrobacter; species Porphyrobacter sp. MBR-155. The sequence continues at coordinate 13,786 of NZ_JBEPQB010000005.1, read as the reverse complement.
GACATCGGGCGCCAAGTATGCCCTGAACTCAGCGAGGCGGAAGGTCCGCCAGAAGTCTCGCAAGGAACAGGGGATCCACGCGCTGGTGAGAGTGGGGTCGGCAGCAATGCCGGCCCCATTTGCATTGGGGGGCGGACCGGTTGACCTGACCCGCCTGAAACAGCGCCGCCAACTCATCCTCCCGGTTCCGAGTCGCAGGCCCGCGAACCAGCGCAAATCAGCGGCTCCGGCGGCGTGAGGGTTGCATCGCTTCATCGCGAATCCGGGGCGTTTCATGCCGCGCCTGAACTGTGCCAGCGATGAAATGCTGCGCCGGTTTGCCATTTCCACCCCCGCCGATCTATCCGCGCCGCCATGCAAAGCGGAATGCGCATCGATGGCCTCAAGGCCCGCAGCATCCAGACGGCGGTGATCGCCGCGATGTTCGCAATCGTCCCGCTCGCCGCATCTTCCGCCGCCGCACCCGCTGCCGATACCGCGCCGATCGAGCCCGCCACCAGCGCCGCCGTGATCGAACTGGTGCCATTCCAGCCCGACGCCGAGGTTACCGCGCCCGCAGCCGAGCTCGCCGCCGATGCGCCTTCTGCGCCGCAGGAAACCGCGCTGGGCCGGGGCAGCGCGTCCTACTACGCCGCCAGGTTCCACGGACGCCGCACCGCCAGCGGTGAGGCGTTCGACAACCGCGCGATGACCGCCGCGCACCGCACCCTCCCCTTTGGCAGCACCGTGCGGGTCACCAACCCGGCCACCGGCGCCAGCGTGGTGGTGCGGATCAACGATCGCGGCCCCTTCACCCGTGGGCGATTGATCGACGTCAGCCGCGCCGCCGCCGAGGAGCTTGGCCTGATCGCCCCCGGCCACGCCACGGTTGAACTGGCGCTGATCGAGGGTTGAGGCGGCCCGGTAGGAGACACAGGTTACACTGTCCAGGAACCGAAAACCTGCCCCGCAGCCGCCCGGTCAATCGCACGCGCCACCCTCGCCAAAGTCATCCTCGCTGTCATCGTCCGCGTCGAACGCATCCGCGTCCAGATCGTCCGCGTCGTAGCCGTCGTCCTCATCATCCCAGTCATGGATCACCGGGGGCCTAAGCAATCGGTCAATCCGCGCATCAAATTCCTGCCCGGCGCGGCATTCCAGCCGATCGAGCCGCGCCAGATGGGCGAGTAGCAGGCGGCTGTCGAAACGGGTGCGGGTGGCAACCTCCTCGCCGTGGTAGAATACGCTTTCGGTGACGCCGTTCAAGGCCCGGTCGGCGAGCACTTCTTCCACCTGCGGCCGGGCGAGCACCAGCGCGGCATCCCACAATTCGCGAAACTCCCACGATGCGCGCCGCATCCGGTAGAGATGCTGGCGCGAAACCCCCACCTGCGCCGCCGCCGCCCGCACATTGCCCCACTGCGCCAGCGTTCGGAGGAATGCCGCCTGCGTTTCGCGCGCGAGATCGGCGGAAAGGTGCGCCGGATCAGCGGCGGAGGATTGCGCCGCCGGGGCGGCGGCGGGCGCGGCGGCGGGCGTGGTCAGCGCGGTGTGAGGGGCATTATGCGACATGGCGGGCGCGGCTCCGTGGCGAAAGGCGAGGGAGTCGCGGAGGGTAGCGGGGGGTCGGGGGAGTAGGAAAGTCAGTCTTGCGGCACGGGGTGCGCTGCGAAGTAATCAGCTATGTCTCGTTCAATATCACTCTGCGTCTCAGTTCTGGGTGCACAGCGATCTGCCCAGATTCGACCGGGATGCAGGTGATCCCATAGTGGCTTTGCGCCCTTATAGCGCCCCTTGCCAGGATCATGATTGCCAAAACCATCAATCCTCACATTCCACAGCGGACGGAAGGCAGTGATCAGCAGGCTCTCGCCAAGCGGGATCCAAATGTCGTCGACAACCAAATATCGCACGGTAAAATCATCGACTTTCAAATTACTGGACGCTCGCTCGACGGTCCTGATGCTTTCGCGATGTTCTGCGACACGGCTGAAGAGTGAAGTTCCTCTAGCGCTGGCCGAAAGGCTAGCACCCTTTCTTCCCCCTGACGGGATGGCTTTGCCAACATAGATTGGCCATTTGGACCCGGCTGCATTCGCTTGCGCCAAGGCTCGGTATGCGGGATATGCGCCGTGATAATAGATCGCGTAAATGCCTGCCCCTTCGAAGCGACCTACATCGGTCAAGGCAATCGGCGCCTGTTCAAGCAATGCATCTGCAACGGACTTCCCAAGATTTGCCTTATCTAATGGGTTGTAGACCGTTGCCATTTGAGGTTCCTCTGATCGCGCGCTTCAACTTCCAAGCACCCCTTGATAGACTGCGCAACGACTTCGGCAAGATCGACGGGAACAGCGTTCCCCAATTGACGCATGACCTCTGTCCACGAACCGTCAAAGCGATAACTGTCCGGAAACGCTTGCAAGCGGGCGCTCTCACGGATCGTGAAGTATCTCACCGAGCCGTCTGAGCGCCTAAGCATGTTCTCTCCGCCGGGCACACCATGAACCCCTGCCTTCAGTGTCTTCGCCGGCTCGTCGAGCCAGCTACCCGTGTGCCCGGGATAAGCGCGTGCGCCGGGCTGGTGACGATGGTCGTCAAATGATGAAAAGTCCGAATGCGGCACTGGAAGATCATTGATTGCATCTCGTGCAGTAACCCACGCCTTTGTCACTGGCATCTCTCGAAGCTTCGCCGCTGCAATAGTACTGCGATGGTCAAACGCACCATCGCGCGCCAGCAACTCGTGCCGATCCCAATAAGAACCGCTCCTGAACTGATCCCATAGCAGGGACTCACGCGAATGCGTCTGCTGTGGCCAGCTCCACATAGCATCCACATCCGAACGAAAGCCGACGAAAAATACTCGATGCCGTTTCTGCGGAACCCCATAGTCGGCCGCATTGAGAACGCGCGGCGGCAACACATTGTATTTCAGAGACTCTGTTCCGCAAGCCGTGTGGTGCCGTTCAAGGCGGCTGCGATGATCAAACCATGTTTCTTCGTGACGGATCGTTATGTCTGGATAGCTCAATTGAAGCTGTATGTAGGATACATAAGCTTCGAAGGTCGCGCGTGTCAGTCCTTTCACGTTCTCAAATAGAAACGCCTTTGGACGAACCTCTCTGACCACCCGAACAGCCTCTGACCACATATCGCGTTCGTCGCCATGCGCCTTGTGTAATCCACCCATGGAAAATGGCTGACAGGGAGGGCCGCCGGTCACCAAAGCCACTTGGTCTTCGAACTGCTGGAAAGACAGCTTACGAATATCCGACCGCCGCACCTCCGGCCAAGATGCAATCGGCGACGCAGCGAGCGCCCGATTTCGCATAATTGTATTGCAGCACCACTTATCGCGTTCAACGATGTCAACAGCGGTGAAGCCAGCCTTACTAACGCCGATCCCCAAACCGCCTGCTCCGGCGAAAAGCTCTATTGACTTCATGGGCGTTCACTCCACGCACTTGCAAAATCGTTCTTCACCTGTTCCTTATCATGGAGTTTCAATTTTCGAACAGTCCGAATGCATCAGTCTGTGGAAAGAAGCCGATCCATTATGAACATTCTGCTAAACTTGAGACCAGCCGCGCGCACCGCCCTCCCACTCGTCACCCTGAACTTGTTTCAGGGTCCATTGCGCCGCAAGCGCCGACTGTGCGGGCCGCAGCATGGATGCTGAAACAAGTTCAGCATGACGGGGCGGCGAGGAGGGTGTGGGGCTTCGAGCGTCATACACCCACCCCCGGCCCCGATACCCGCCCCGGCGCAGGCAAGCTCAGGGCAGGCTCTCCCCCACGGGGGAGACTGCATCTTGGCGGCTTGGCGGCTTGGCGCGAACCATCATGAGGCCCCCGCCCTTCGACCCCGGTCTGCGCCGGGGCAGGCAAGCTCAGGACAGGCTCTCCCTCAAGGGGGAGGATCGCGTTTGCCGACTGAGACCCCCGCTTGCGCGGGGGTTCACTTGAGGAGCAACGGCGCCAAATACTGCCCCGTAAACGACCGCGGCTCCTTCACCACCTGCTCGGGCGTACCAACGGCAACCACCTCCCCGCCGCGCACGCCGCCCTCTGGGCCGAGGTCGATAATCCAGTCCGCGGTCTTGATCACATCGAGGTTGTGCTCGATCACCACCACCGAATTGCCGCCCTCCACCAGCCGGTGCAGCACTTCCAGCAGTTTGCGCACGTCCTCGAAATGCAGCCCCGTGGTCGGTTCATCGAGTATATAGAGCGTCTGCCCGGTGCTGCGCCGCGCGAGTTCTTTGGCCAGCTTCACCCGCTGCGCCTCCCCGCCCGATAGCGTCGTCGCCTGCTGGCCGACTTTCACATAGCCCAGCCCGACTTCGTTCAGCATCCGCATCTTCTCGCGGATTGAGGGCACGGCTTTGAAAAACTCCTCCGCATCCTCGATCGTCATGTCGAGCACGTCGGCGATGCTGAGGCCTTTGAACTTCACCTCCAGCGTTTCACGGTTGTAGCGTTTGCCGCCGCATTCCTCGCACGTCACGTAAACGTCGGGGAGGAAGTGCATTTCGATCTTGATGAGGCCGTCGCCCTGGCACGCCTCGCACCGGCCGCCCTTGACGTTGAAGCTGAAGCGCCCCGGCTTGTACCCGCGCGCGAGGCTTTCGGGCAGGCCGGCGAACCAGTCGCGGATCTGGGTGAAGGCGCCGGTGTAGGTGGCGGGGTTCGATCTCGGGGTGCGGCCGATGGGCGATTGGTCGATCTCGATCACCTTGTCGCAATATTCGAGCCCGGTGATGGCGTCATGCGCGCCCGCGATCACCCGCGCGCCGTTGAGCACCCGCGCCGCGCCCGCTTGCAACGTGTCGATGGTAAGCGATGATTTGCCCGACCCGGAAACCCCGGTGACGCAGGTGAAGGTGCCGAGCGGGATCTTCGCCGTTACGCCTTTCAGATTGTTGGCGCGCGCGTTTTTGACCGTGATGTGATGCCCGTTGCCCTTGCGGCGCTTGGCCGGCACCGCGATCTTGCGGCGGCCGGTGAGGTAATCGGCGGTGAGCGATCCCTTGGCCTTGAGGATGTCCTTGAGCGTCCCTTGCGCGACGATCTCCCCCCCATGCACCCCTGCGCCGGGGCCGAGGTCGACAATATGGTCAGCGGCGCGGATCGCGTCCTCGTCATGCTCGACCACGATCACGGTGTTGCCGAGATCGCGCAGGCGTTTGAGCGTCTCCAGCAGGCGGTCGTTGTCGCGCTGGTGGAGGCCGATGCTGGGTTCGTCGAGCACATACAGCACGCCCGAAAGCCCGCTGCCGATCTGGCTGGCGAGGCGGATGCGCTGGCTTTCGCCGCCGCTGAGGGTGCCGGAGGTGCGGTCGAGGTTGAGGTAATCCAGCCCGACATTGTCGAGGAAGCCCAGCCGCTCGTTGATCTCCTTCAGGATCGCCTTGGCAATTTGCGATTGCTGCGGGGTGAGCTGCGCATCGAGGCCAAGGAACCACGCCTTGGCGTCCGCGACGCTCATCGCCACCGGGGTCGCGATGTCGGTGCCCGCGATCTTGACGCTGAGCGCCTTTTCGTTGAGCCGCTTGCCGCCGCACACTTCGCAGGGCTGCGCGGTCTGGTACTTCGACAGCTCCTCACGCATCCACGTGCTTTCGGTCTGGAGCAGTCGGCGGTTGAGGTTGCCGATCACGCCTTCGAACGCCTTGTTCACCGTATATTCGCGGCGGCCATCCTTGAAGGTCAGCGGCACCGGCATCCCGCCTGTGCCGTGGAGGATGATCATCTTCTGGTCGGGTTCCAGCTCGGCCCACGGGGTGGTGAGGTTGAAGCCGTAAGCCTTCGCCAGCGACGCCAGCACCTGCATATAATAGGGCGACGGCGGGTTGGACTTGGCCCACGGCACCACCGCGCCTTGCTTCAATGTCAGCGCCTCGTTCGGGACGACCAGCTGCGGGTCGAACAGCTGCTTTTCCCCGATCCCATCACACGCCGCACACGCGCCTTGCGGGGCGTTGAAGCTGAACAGCCGCGGTTCGATTGCTTCCAAGGTGAAGCCGGAGACCGGGCAGGCGAATTTCTCGGAGAAAACGATGCGGTTGGGCGGAAGCCCTGCGCCTTTCATTCCGCCCTTCGTCACCCCAGCGAAAGCTGGGGTCTCGGGCGTTGACGCGCCACTGCCTGAGATCCCAGCTTTCGCTGGGATGACGTCTGAAAGATTGCCATCCGCCAGATCGACATAGGCCAGCCCGTCGGCCAGTTTCAGCGCCTGCTCGAATGAATCCGCCAACCGCGTTTCGATGCCGTCCTTCACCGCGATCCGGTCAACCACCACTTCGATGTCGTGCTTGTATTTCTTGTCGAGCGCGGGGGCTTCTTCAATCGGATACATCTCGCCGTCGATCCGCACGCGGGTGAAACCGCTGCGCTGCCATTCGGCCAGTTCCTTGCGGTATTCGCCCTTGCGCCCGCGCACCACCGGGGCGAGCAGGTAGAGCCGCGTGCCTTCGGGGAGCTGCATCACCCGGTCGACCATCTGGCTGACCGTCTGCGCGGAAATCGGCAGACCGGTTGTGGGAGAAAAAGGCGTGCCCACCCGCGCCCATAACAGGCGCATATAGTCGTAGATTTCGGTGACGGTCGCCACGGTTGATCGCGGGTTGCGGCTGGTGGTTTTCTGCTCGATCGAAATCGCTGGCGACAGCCCGTCGATATGCTCGACATCGGGCTTCTGCATCATTTCGAGGAATTGGCGCGCATAGGCCGAAAGGCTCTCGACATAGCGCCGCTGCCCCTCGGCATAGATCGTATCGAAGGCGAGGGATGATTTGCCGGAGCCGGACAGCCCCGTGACCACGATCAGCGCATCACGCGGCAGGTCAATGTCGAAACCCTTGAGGTTGTGTTCGCGCGCACCGCGCACGCTGATTTTGGTGAGGCTCATGGAGGTGGTCTGTTCCGCAAATGTTCACACAGGTCAAGGGAGGTACGGAAAGGTTTCCGCAGTGGACGGCAAATGGGGACGGGTTGCGGGGGTGCAATATGCGGTTCTGGAAGCCTCCAAAACGGCAATATCAACGCTTGCTGGCACCAAAAGCCGGATCAAGCGATTAAAATTCAATTACCAAGATACTGAATAAAAACACGTTTATAGGCATTTACCGCTACCCTACAGAAAATCTAAAGTCGCCAGAACCGCGCCCGGCGGTCATCAGAAACTCCTCTTTGCCGATCTCCAGCCGGGTCCTTCAGGGTCGCAACCTGGCTTTATTGCAGAGATTGGTCAGAAGCCGGGGCGTCACGAAATCGCCCCCCAACGCACTTTCGCAATGTCCCGGCTTCTACACCTCCCCCGCCACCAAGGCCCGCTCCCCAGCATCGCCCAACCAGCGCGCCGCAACGCCCCAGCCTTGCGCGATCACGTCTGCCGCCAATGCGGTTTCCGGCGGGCCATCGGCGATCAGGCGCCCATCTTTCAGCACCAGCACCCGGTCGGCATGGTTCATCGCGATGGCAAGATCGTGGAGCACCACCACCACGCCTTGCCCGGGCCCTTGGCCGCCCCCCCCTTGCTCAACGCGCGCGCAGGCCTTGAAATACGCGATCAGGCTGAGCTGATGCGCGAGATCGAGCGCGGCGAGCGGTTCGTCGGCAAGTATCCAGCGCGGTTCACCCGCCAGCACCCGCGCCAGCAGCACCCGCGCCCGCTCTCCGCCCGATAGCTGGCTGACCGGACGGTTGCGCAGCGGTTCGAGCGCGAGCGCGCCAAGCGCCGCCTCCACCGCTGCCGTCCCCCGGTCACGCCACGGCAGGCGGCCTAGCGCCACCAGATTTTCCACCGCCACATCCCACGCGATATCGGGCGTCTGCGGCAGATAGCCGATGGCCTGCGCGCGGGTGCGCGGCGGAAATGCGGCCAGCGCCTGCCCGTCCAGCATCACACTGCCAGCGGCAGGCTCCAGCAGCCCCGCCAGCCCCAGCAGCAGCGATGATTTGCCCGCGCCATTGGGGCCGACAATCGCGGTGATCGTGCCGGGGGTAAGCGCGGCGGTGAGGCTCTCCACCACCGGCTTGCCGCCGCGCATCAGGATGAGGTTTTCCGCCGCCAGCATCACAGCCCCACCCGCCGCATTCGCAGCAAAAGCCAGCCGAAAAATGGCGCACCAATCAACGACAGCGCGATGCCGAGCCGCAGTTCCGTGACCAGCGGCAACACCCGCACGATGCTGTCCGCCGCCAGCACCAGACACGCGCCCGCCAGTGCGCTTGGGCCGATCAGGCTGGATGGCAGGCGATCGGTCAGCGGGCGCACCAGATGCGGCACGACCAGGCCGACAAAGCCGATGATCCCGGCCACCGCCACCCCCGCGCCCACCGTCAGCCCCACGCCGATCACCAACAGCGCCAGCAACCGCGCAGGGTTCAGCCCCATTGAACGCGCCGCGTCTTCGCCCAAGGTCAGCGCATCAAGGCTGCGCGCGGCCAGCGCCAGCACCGCAATCCCGGCGGCAACCAGCGGCGCGGCCAGCATCACCTCGCGCCACGAACGGTCAGTCAGCGCGCCGTTGAGCCACATGACGATTTCGGACAGCGCGAACGGATTGGGCGCGAGCGTGATCGCCAGCGCGGTGAGCGCCCCCGCAAGGCTGGCGATCATCAATCCCGCCAGCGTGAACAGCGCAATCCCGCCGCCCGCGCCGCCTGCTGCGTCGGACGATGTACGCCCGGCGATCAGCGCGAGCAGCGCCATGCCCGTGCCTGCCCCGATCAACGCCAGCAGCGGCAGGCTCCACGCGGCCCATGCGGGCGGGATTAGCGCGCCGAGCCAGAAACTCGCCACCGCGCCCAGTGCCGCCATCGGGGCGATGCCGAACAGGCCGGGATCGGCCAGCGGGTTGCGCAGATAGCCCTGCATCGCCGCCCCCGCCGCGCCCAGCCCCGCGCCGATGATGATGGCGAGCACCGCGCGCGGCAGGCGGAGTTCGGCAAGGATCAGCGCGGCATTGGCAATCCCGCCGCCCGCGATGTCGAACGGGTCGATCCACACCCGGCCCGCCAGCAATGACAGCGGCACCAGCACCACCAGCAGCGCGGCAAAGATCAGCGACGCGCGGTTCATGGCAGCTTTGCCCGGATTTGGTCGAGCCTCATCCCCAGCCCCACCACCGTCCGCCCGCCGCAGAACAGCAGGCGCGGATCGAGCGGTTCGACCTGCGTTGCCCTCAACCCGGCCAGCAGCGGATGGCGCTGCCCCGCACTGTCGCCTGCCACCAGCAGCAATTCGGGCGGATCGGCCAGCACGGTTTCCAGCGCGGCGAAATCGGCCTGCCCCAGCCCTATCGCATCGGCGTGATTGGCAAAGCCCTTGGCCCGCAGCATTTCGGCCACCAGCGTCGCGTTGCCCGGCACAATCTCGCCCGGTTGCCACAGCAGCGTGGCAATCGGGCGCGCATGATCGGCGGGCGTTGCCGCTTGCGCCATGTCACGCACAAGCCATTCGCCTTCTAGCCCGCGTCCGGCAATCGCAGCGACTTCGCGCACCTGTGCGATGCTCGCGGCAACCGTTGTGGGGCTGCCAAAGGTCTCCACCCGCAACCCCGCGCGTTCGAGCGCCTGCCGGGTCGGCTGCGGCAGGAAGCTTGAGGCCAGCACCAGATCGGGTGCGAGTGCGATCACCTCCTCCGCCGTGCCGCCGGTCACGCCGTAGCGCGCGGCGACATCCTGCGGGATAGAACTGGAGCCGGAATCGCGGCTATAATGCGACAGCGCCAGCACCTGACCGGGCGCGGCGACTTCGACCAGTATCGCGTCGATACAGGGGTTGAGGCTGACGATGGTGGGGCCGCTATCGCTGGCGCCCGGCGCGCGCTCAGGGGCGCAGGCTGCAGCCAGCAACACGCCCGCCAGCAGCGCGCCCTTCCGCGCACGCGCGATCCCATTGCTGTTGCCATCCCGCGCCATATCCGGCCCCGGCGATAGGGCGGTGCGGGCAGGCGTGCAAGCATGGGCGTGTGGCCTGACGGCGGGGATTAAATCTGCGCCCGCACCTGTCCGGTTTCGGGACGCGGGGGCAGCGCGCGCTCGCCGCCGCAGGGGCTTGTCGATAGGGCCGGAATGACCATGCCGCGCGCACACGCCTCCTTTGCGTTTATCGCCCCTGCCAGCCGTTTTGCGCTGCCCGCGATCCCGAACGGCTGGCGCAAGCGCATCGCGGTGCTGATCGCCGCAATCACCGTGCCCGCAATGGCCGCGCCCGGCGGGTTTGCCAGCCTGCCCGGCCCTGCGCTGGAAAGCACCGCCGCGCTATCTACCCGCAATGCCGCCGCCGCCGCGCTGCCGTTTGAACGCCCCGGCATGAGCTTTCCGGGATCGGCATTCTACTACATGGCCGATCCGACCGGCGCGGCGCTGGTGGCTTTGCCCACTGCCGATCCGCTGACCAAAGGCATGGCCGAGGGCGGACGTGCGCTGGGCGCGCTGATCGACGTTGGCGCGCCTGCCAAGCCGTTTTTCTCCGCAGGCGCGGGCCTCACCCACGCCCGCGCGCAGGAATGTCTCGCGCAGGCCGTATGGTACGAAGCCGCCAGCGAAAGCGAGGCGGGGCAGCGCGCGGTGGCGCAGGTGGTATTGAACCGCGTCGCCCACCCATCATGGCCCGCCAGCGTGTGCGGGGTGGTGTATCAGGGATCGCAGCGCAGCACCGGGTGCCAGTTCACCTTTACCTGCGACGGCAGCCTTGCGCGGCGGCCCGCAGGGGCAAGTTGGGCGCAGGCGCAGCGGATCGCGGCGGACGCCCTGTCCGGCAGCGTCTATGCCCCGGTCGGCCATGCCACCCATTACCATACGCTGTGGGTGAATCCGCAGTGGGCGGGCAGCCTCGACCATATCGGAACCATCGGCGCGCACCGGTTCTATCGCAATCGCGGCGCGGGCGGCGAAGCGGCGGCGTTCCGCACCGCCTATGCCGGATTTGAACCCGTGGTAAGCGGACGGAGCACTGCCGTGCCGCTGGCCGCAACCTATGAACCTGCGCCCGGCCGCCCGGTGATCGCCTATGATCCGGGGCCAGTGGCCGCCTCATCCGCCCCATCCGCGAAACCGCCCGCCCCGCAGCAGGCGGACACTCTGCCGCGTGAGCCAGCCAGCGGCACCGGCGCGGTGCGTGAGGAATATGCCCGCGCGGGCCAGTGGAAGGCGCAGCCCGGCAAGCCAGCCGCAGCCGAATAACCACCGCGCGCAAACCCGCAGAACAGGGTTAAGCGTCCCGAAACCCTGTTATCACACCAAGCCTTAGCGGCGCGGGGTTATTGCCATTGCTGCGCGCCCATCCCCTTCCCGGCGCGTGCATCAATAGCCAGAAAGCCCCTGCCATGTCCGTCCGTTTTGCCCCCGCCCGCAACCCTGCCCGCCTGACCGGCTGGTATGCACAAGCACGCGGGCTGGTGCATCTGGCGCAGGTGAGCGCCGCCAATGATGATGGCGATGGCGCGCGGCCCAAGGCGACCTTCGATCCGCTGCTGACCGATGCGCTGCGCCACTTTGCAGTGCATGGGCTAGGCGCTGTCAAAGCGGCGCTGGATGAAGCCGAACACGCCCGTGCGGCGGGCGACACCGAGGCAAGCGCGCACTGGCTGGCGATTACCGGAATGTTCGACCGCCGCCGTGCCGCAGCGGCAATCGGCAAAACCGCCTCTGCTTGACCTCACCACAGCGACGCTACGGCATTTCCCTGAGCCATTGTTTTGACACATTTAATGCAATTGCGAACTATTTGCAAAGATAGTTACCGCGTCCGACCGTTTGGCGGTTGCAATCGCATTTACAGCGGCCTACCGCGCCCTATGTAATGCCTATGTAATGGGTGCCCAGCCGCTCGGGACGGGGCAGGCACCGGCCTTTTGCGCCTTTCACTTCGTCCCGATGGATCAGGGAAGGAAGTCCAATTATGGCCCGCACCAAAATCGCGCTGATCGGCGCCGGTAACATCGGCGGCACGCTCGCTCACCTCGCAGCCACCAAAGGCCTCGGCGACGTCGTGCTGTTCGACATCGCTGACGGCGTGCCGCAGGGCAAGGCGCTTGACCTGTCGCAGTGCGGCCCGGTCGAAGGGTTTGACGCCCGCATCACCGGCACCACCGATTACGCCGATATTGCAGGCGCGGATGTGGTGATCGTCACCGCCGGTGTCGCGCGCAAGCCCGGCATGAGCCGCGACGATCTGCTCGGCATCAACCTGAAAGTGATGAAGTCGGTCGGCGAAGGCATCGCTGCCAACTGCCCCGATGCTTTCGTGATCTGCATCACCAACCCATTGGACGCGATGGTCTGGGCGCTGCGCGAATTTTCGGGCCTCCCCGCCAACAAGGTCGTCGGCATGGCAGGTGTGCTGGATTCGGCGCGGTTTGCCACCTTCCTCGCGTGGGAATTCGGCGTTTCGGTGAAGGATGTGAACGCCTTCGTGCTCGGCGGACATGGCGATACGATGGTGCCGGTGCTGTCCTATTCGACCATCAACGGCATTCCGGTGGCCGACATGGCGAAGATCAAGGGCATTTCCGAAGACCGCCTCGGCGAAATCGTCAAGCGCACCCGCGCGGGCGGCGGTGAGATTGTCGCGCTGCTCGGCACCGGATCGGCGTTTTACGCCCCCGCCACCAGCGCCATTTCGATGGCCGAAGCCTACCTCTACGATCAAAAGCGCATCCTGCCTTGCGCGGTGCAGGTTGACGGCAAGTACGGCGTCGACGGGCTCTATGTCGGCGTGCCGGTGGTGATCGGCGCAGGCGGCGCGGAAGAGGTGATCGAAATCAGCCTGACCGACGAGGAAAAGACCAACCTCGGCGTCAGCGTCGATGCGGTCAAGGAACTGCTTGAGGCGTGCAAGGCGCTGGATGGCTCGCTGGCGTGATAAAGGTAGCCCTCCCACTCCTAACTGTAGCTCTGATGGCCGGTTTTGGCTGGTTGGGGTTCTATCGGAAGTGGATTGTGGCGGGGCTTCTTAATCTGCCGTTTTTTGGTTTGGCGGCTTGGCTTGAGATTTCGACAGCCGGGCCACCCCTTCACGAAAGTCAATTTGGCATCTTGATGCTTCTTTTCGTGTTTGGGCCACTTGTTGCAGCTTGGCTCGCTTTCGTTTGCGGTGCCCTGATTTCTCTCTTTCGGTCATCAAAGACCGTTTCGGAACTTGGAGACTAACTCAATGTCCATCCTCGCAAGCAAAGACACGAAGGTCATTACTTCTCGTCACCCCGGCGCAGGCCGGGGCCCAGAGGCCGCGGCAGGACTGGGTTCCGGCCCCAAGGTTTTTTGGCGCCGGGGTGACGACTGAATGGAACATGGCGGCTTCGTTTACATCATGGCGAGCCGCCGCAACGGAACGATTTACATCGGTGTCACCAGCGACTTGCCCAAGAGGGTCTGGGAACACCGCGAAGGAATGATCGAAGGCTTCACGAAGAAATATGGCTGCAAAATGCTGGTCTGGTTCGAACGCCACGACACCATCGAAGCGGCCATCACGCGTGAAAAGCAGATAAAGGAATGGCAGCGGACTTGGAAGCTGCGGCGGATTGAAGAAATGAACCCCGACTGGAACGACCTGTTCGAGTTGGTTTGTAGCTGAACTGGGCCCCGGCCTTCGCCGGGGTGACGAATAAAAGGCGGACCCGAATGAGCATCCTCGTAAACAAAGACACCAAGGTCATCACCCAGGGGATGACCGGCAACACCGGCACCTTCCACACGCAGGCCGCGCTCGATTACGGGACGCAGATGGTTGGCGGCGTGACCCCCGGCAAGGGCGGTACCACGCACATTGGCCTGCCGCAGTTCAACACCGT